>JAGWQH010000095.1 GCA_028870115.1 Candidatus Methylomirabilota bacterium | reverse complement strand
GTACGAAGCGAGCACCTCTCGGCTGAGGAGATTGAGTTTAGGCGGTGGCGGGCCGACCGGTGGATGAAGCTTCGCCACCTGCCGGCCGTGTTCTGGCACAGCCCACTCTTCGTGCTCCGCAATACGCCAAGGATGATCGCCCACACCTTTCGCGGCAGCACCCTCAAGTCGCTGCTGGGACTCGAAGACCCACACCAGGCCTTCGAGCGCTATCGCGCCATCCGCCAAGCCGAGCGCGAGTATCTGTGATCCCGCGTACGAATTTCATGCGTTCCAGATTGCTTCCTGTCTCACCAAGGGAAGTCATATGCCTGGCTCCACTTTTGTACACAGAGAGGATGTTGAATTTAGGCCACTACTCTGCTAAGCTTAAGTTAATAAACGCGGGGAGCGTTGTAGCCGAATGTGGGGAGGTTCTGCTAAACGCTCCCGCATTTACCGTTACTAATATTAAGGTGCATATGTGGGTTTGTCGAAAAGGAAACAGAGTAAGATTACACCATGGCAGGGGGATACGATGCGTAATGGACGGTTTAACGCCAGAACTTTAATCACAGTTGCAGCGTCCTGTTTGATCCTTGGAGTTCTGATCACGGCCTCATTGAATCTGGTCCCGCTCACAAAGGCCACGACTGCCCAATTCTGGACGGAAAAACGAGAGAGCGGGCTGTTTAGTTCGAGTCAGATCTCGGATGGTAAGCTCTGGGTCAAGTTGGCGAAGGAACTGACTCCCGCCGTGGTGAATATCAGCACCACCCAAGTCATCAAGGGAAGGGGCGTCCCCTCTCGCAGCCCTTTCGGTGAAGACGACCCCTTCAACGAGTTCTTCAAACGGTTCTTCGGCGACCAACCCAGGCAGTTCAAGGCGACGAGCCTGGGATCCGGATTCATTATCAATAAAGACGGCTATATCCTGACAAATAACCACGTAGTCGAGAACGCCACGGATATTACCGTTAAACTGGGTGACAGCCAAGAGTTCAAGGCGAAGCTGATCGGGAGAGATCCGAAGACTGATATCGCCCTCATCAAAATCGAGGCCTCCAATCTCCCGGTGATCCCGCTTGGTGACTCGGATAAGCTGGAAGTCGGCGAGCCGGTCATGGCGATCGGCAATCCATTCGGTTTGAACCAGACGGTTACCACCGGCATCGTCAGCGCCAAGGGCCGGTTCATTGGCGAAGGCCCATATGACAACTTCATTCAGACCGATGCGTCGATTAACCGAGGCAACAGTGGCGGACCGCTGATCAACACCAACGGCGAGGCGGTGGGAATCAATACCGCCATCTTTAGCCCAACGGGCGGTTCGATCGGGATCGGCTTCGCGATTCCCATCGATATGACGAAGGAGGTCCTGCCCCAGTTGAAAGAGCGTGGGCAGGTTACCCGAGGATGGCTTGGCGTGGCGATCCAGCCGATTACCCCTGACCTGGGTAAGAAATTCTCCCTCAAGCAGGCGAATGGCGCCCTGGTGTCGGATGTTATGGAGGGATCACCAGCCGAACACGCCGGGGTCAAACAGGGGGACGTCATTGTGGAGTTCGATGGCAAGAAAGTCAAGACCTCCACTGATCTGCCTCACATCGTGGCCAGCACCCCGGTGGGAAAAGAGGTCCCCATGAAAGTCATCCGTGATGGGGCTGAACTTACGCTGCAGATCAAGGTTGGCCAGCTCAAAGAGGAGCAGGTAGCGGCTATGGCGTCGTCCTCTCCGAAAACGAAGCTGGGCATTGATATTCAGGAGCTCAATCCGACGCTCTCTCGTAAATTTGGATTGAAGGGTGAGAAAGGCGTTGTAATCACGGAGGTTGAACCTGATAGCCCTGGTGACGCGGTCGGGTTGCAACCCGGGGATCTGATCCTGGAGATCAACCGGGTAAGGGTGACGACGGTAAGCCAGGTCAGGCGGGTCTTGGAGAAGACCAAGCCGAATGAACCCACACTACTTCTGGTCAAGCGGGACGGTGGGACGCGCTATGTGGTGATCGGATCCGAAGGGTAGGCGTATCGAGCTTTCGAGTTATTTGATGGGTAGGCTTTCGCATAGCATATGAGAAGAAAGCCTGCCCATCTTTTTTTGGTAGCATCCGAACATCAAGCAAGAAGGTTAAGACAGTTTTGAGCCTCCGTGTAAACGAGATTTTCTACAGTATCCAGGGAGAATCGACCTATGCCGGGCGGTCGTGTGTCTTTGTCCGCCTGACCGGGTGTAACCTTCGGTGCCGGTGGTGCGATACGGCCTATGCGTTCCACGAGGGTGAGCCACGCTCGGTCGAGCAGGTACTGGAACAGGTACGGGGCTATAAGTGCCCACTGATCGAGATTACGGGGGGAGAGCCGTTGATGCAGGAGGAGGTGTACCCCCTGATCGATCGCTTGCTCCTTGAGGGGTACGAAGTCTTGATCGAAACAGGGGGAAGCCTCAGTGTTGATCGTCTGGACCACCGGGTGGTCAAGATCCTGGACCTCAAAGCCCCGGGAAGTGGGATGGACCCTCACAACAATCTTGATAATCTCCGGTATCTCGGCAGGAAGGACCAGATCAAATTCGTTGTCGCGGATCGCGGCGACTACGAGTGGGCTAAGCACGTAATGGCAGAGCACGCCTTGGCCGAAAAGGCCCAGGTTCTATTCTCTCCGGTATTCGGCGAGTTGCATCCTGGGGAACTGGCGGAATGGCTCCTGGCTGATCGACTCGACGCCAGGCTGCAGATTCAGCTTCATAAGTACCTTTGGGATCCCAGTCGGCGGGGGGTGTAGTGAATAAGCGCGCTGTCGTCCTGCTGAGCGGTGGGATCGACTCCGCAACGGCAGCCGCGATGGCGAAGGAAAGGTATGAGCTTTACGCCCTCACCTTTCGCTACGGCCAGCGTCATGCGCGCGAGGTGCAGAGCGCGAAGCGAGTCTCGGCCGCCCTTGGCGCGTCGCAACACCTGATCCTTGACCTCGACCTTCGACAAATCGGGGGTTCGGCGCTGACCGCTGACATCCCGATGCCGAAGAGCCGCGGGCTGGAGGAAATCGGGACCGGCATCCCTGTCACTTACGTCCCCGCCCGCAACACTATTTTTCTCTCGTATGCGCTGGCCTGGGCGGAGGTGATCGGTTCGGAAGACATCGTTCTTGGGGTCAACGCGATCGACTATAGCGGGTACCCGGATTGTCGTCCGGAATATATCGCGGCCTTCGAGCGGATGGCGAATCTGGCGACCCAGGTTGGCGTTGAAGGTAGATCCAGGCTCACCATCCATACCCCGCTGATCCACTTGTCCAAGGCCGAGATTATTCAGCGAGGCACTGCCCTTGGGATCGATTTCCAGCTCACCTGGAGCTGCTACGACCCGACTCCGGATGGACGGCCCTGTCGCGCCTGTGACAGTTGTATTCTACGGGGAAAAGGCTTCGCCGAAGCCGGCATCCCCGATCCAGGCCCTACTGCCTCGTGTGGGCCGCCTTTTGAGCGGTAGCCATACGGTACGTGACTCATGGCGCGAGTCCATCGGCCTCGGCCAGATCGCTCGGCCCCCGAGGAGCCTTCTGAGGAATCCGCGTTGCGGCTTTCTCCTCCCAGGCCGCATCCTCTCCAGTAAAATATTTGAGCCGAACTTTTTTGAATTCCCGCACCGTCCACAGCATAGCGTAATTGTCGATCCCCGTCTCCCGTCTGATCGCCGCAACTGTCTCCTCACATTCTCCGCGGCTCTTTTGATGAACCATCGTAAAGAGCGAAAACGGCCATTCCGGAAAGGTGGGACGCTGATAACAATGGCTGACTGCGCGAAACTGCGCCATCTGTTGCCCTACGCTCTCTACCTTTTCTTCCGGCACCGACCACGCCGCCATGACGTTCCCGGTGTAGCCGGCTTTGCGATGGTGTAAGATCGCGGCAAACCGACGCATAATGTGCCGTTGGAGAAGTTCGCGAGCACAGGCCAACATCGCCTCAACGCCCAGTCCGCACTGCCTGGCGGCCTCAAGAAACGGCTCCTCTGCAAGCGGCAGATCATTTTGAAGGATCCGTACGATCCGGCGCTCATCAGAATCTAAGCCGCGCTCGGAATGACCATTACCCGCAAAGACATGACCCTCTTCCTTGCGCACGCCTGCGCCATCAGCATCCATATCCAGACGGACCCCGATCTTAAAGATTCTGAGCGCCGGAAAGAGCCGTGCCGCGTCAGCGCCCGTATCTCGCGCCAACGCGGCCACGCTGGCTTCGAGCCCCAGCCGGCTCTCGGGGGCGATGGCAAGGGTGAACCATATATTATACGGGCAACACGCATTGACACCGGAGGAGTCAGGAAGCGTATACTGTCGAAGATAGTTGTGACTTACCCCGGGATGAGTGTTAATCAAGGCGGCCGCCTCGTCAACGCACTCCTCACGTACTCGGAAGCCCACAAGCGATGACCGATAGCCAAGACGCGACGTATCGAAGATGGCGCCGATGTTTCGGATGAAACCTTCGGCCTTGAGTCGGGCAACGCGCCCGAGCACATCGTCTTCGGCAAGGCCCACACCTTCGCCGAGAGCGCGGTAGGGGCGCTCTACCAGCGGGATACCGGCCTGTATCGCGTCCAGTAGTTTGCGGTCAAGTACATCCATCTCGAGCATTCACACCTCTTATCACATCCCGAATTTGTGCGCCCGATTGGCGAAAAAGATCCCGGATGGATGATCCGCCGGAAACTCCTTCAGCACCTGAAAAGTCGCCGTATCGTACACAACGACCTTTCCGCCGTCCATGAGAGAGACATATGCGGCTTCTCCCTTAGGTGTAAACTGCGGATGTGTGGCCCCTGGCCCGGGATTGAGTGTTTTGATAACCTTCATGCTCTCAACGTCAATGACATCGATTAGGTCCCCGTTCTTGCCGATAATGTCCACCCAGATCTGACGTCCGTCAGGCCGTGCCACGGTGTAAAGTGCGGTGCCGCTGATCGGTATGGGAGGAAGCGGCGTCCAGTCGAGCGCCGAATAAACTAAAACTATCTCCCGCTTAAGCGCAGGAAGGAAAGCCAGCCTTCCAGCAAGCGCCCAGCCTTTGAGATGTGGAATTTTCCACAGCGGGACCTCGGGACCTTTGCCTTGCTCGGTAAGAATCGGAACGACCCGATCAAGCTTCCACGTATCGAGGAGTCCCATCCAGTTCGAGTCCAAAAAGCCCACGAGGTAGTAGCGCCCATCCGGAGTAATCAGGGCATCGTAGGGCACCTTCCCGATATCCGTAAACTTTCGGATGACCGGAAACTCCTTTTTCCCTGCATCCACGACCCATATGCTGTTGGCGTCCATCAGGGAAAAAAGAAGAAGGTTTCCCGGAGCGTCGACCAATCCCACTACCCGGGACGGCAACCCCTTTCCGCTCGCGTCCGTGCGCAGCGCCGGGATCGTTTTCACCAGATCCAACGTGTCGGCATCCAGAATGCGTACCTCGCCGGGAATATAATTGCTTAAGGCCACGTATTTCCCATCTTGGCTGATCACGCCGCCGACGGACGATTTTCCTGCGTTCACCTGCTTGACGAGCTTGAGAGTCAAAAGGTCGATCTTCGATACTTGGGCCTCGCGACCGATGACGTAGGCGTAGCGCGCGTCCGGCGAAAACTTTACTGTAGCATGGGTGAGGTTGCCGAGCCCGGAAACCCGCCCCAGCAGCTCGTGGCGGGAGGAGTCGATAACGAGGACACTGCCGGCTTGTCGCTCGATGACGACCACCAACGATGCCGTACCCCAACGCCGCTCTTCAGCACTCGATTGCAGGGGCAGACCAAGCGCCAAGAGAATGAGAAAAACCTTAACTGCGAACTGACGAATACGTGCTTGCACAGCTATCTTCCTTTCCATCCGACGAGATCCCCAACTCCTCGTCACTCAGGTAGCAGCAAGGATCGGAATCCCACAGGTCCCCGGTCGTTGCCTCCGCTCTTACTCTCGAGTTGCCGCCGCAGAGCTCAAGATACGGGCAACGAGCGCAGCGACCCTTGAGAACGTGACTACGATCTTTCAGGACGCGCATGATCGGATCAGCGGTATCTTCCCAGATCCCCGCAAAACTCCTCTCACGGATATTGCCGAAAGAGTAATGCCTCCAGAACGGGTCGGCATGGACGTGTCCGAGGCTGTCGATACACGACAGCGAGATGCCGGAACTGTTCCCCCCTCGGCGTTTCAGGAGGCGGAACACCGATTCCGACTGCGCAGGGACTGAACTTCGCATCTTCAAGTAGAGGTAGACGCCATCGGCATCGTTATTGCCGGTGGTCACTTCGATCTTGAAACCGCGGCGATGAAAATCTACACCCTTCTGGATGAGATAATCGAGTGCGGCTCGCTTTTCCTCAGGCAAGAGATCGTCATGGATGAGTCCCGCGCCTCGTCCCGAATAGACCAGGTGGGCGAAGTAGAGACGGTCCAGGTTCTCCTGCTCCGCCAGGTCACACATCGCCGGAAGATCAGGGAGGGTCCGGCGGCAAAGGGCGGTCCGCACACCAACTTTGATCCCTTCATCGCGAGCATATCGCAGCCCTTGTAGCGCCAGCGCAAACGAGCCATCCATTCCTCGAAAACGATCATGTACCGGGCCGATTCCATCCAGACTGACGCCGACATAGGTAATACCGGCACGCCTCAACCGCTTCGCTGTCGCAGCGTCGATCAACGTCCCATTCGTTGACAGCGCGCAACGTAATCCCAGATCCTTCGCATACCCTGCTAGTGTGTAGAGATCTTCCCGAAATAGCGGATCGCCACCGGACAGGATGAGCATCGGGATCTTATAATCGGCCAGATCAGCGATCAACCGCTTCCCTTCATCGGTCGTCAACTCATCGGCGTAGGCGCGGTCCTGCGACTGGCTGTAGCAGTGCAGGCAATGGAGGTTGCAGCGTCGCGTTAGATTCCAGATAACCACCGGTCTTTCGACAGAGGGCGGCAGAGACGATTCATCTTTCCGCTTCGGAGGTAACTGGGAGCCTCGAACCGGCCCACACAAAAGCTCCGTGATTCTCAACATCGTCTATAACCCAGGGTCGACTACGCCTCCTGGTGATATCTCGGCCATATGTTGCTCAGGAAGCCCACCCGGCCCTCATTCCAAACGCCAGCCGGCGAGCCCGCATTATTGGTCAACCTATAACACATTACGGCAACGTGAAAGACCGCCAGGGTGAGCTATTTGAGACTCACCCTGGCGGTCCGGTTCTCTATGCGCAACCCCGATTAATAAATATCGTGTACCGTATTATAGACGTTGAACTTACCTGTCGGCGTGATGATGCGCGGATCATCGATCCTGTTCTTCACTTTTAGCGTCTTATCGTCATAAACAACGATCTCGCTCTTGCCGTCTTTTCTACCCCACACGCTCACCCATACCTCGTCTCCGGCCTTGTTGTACTCGAAGTGAACGGCGCGCCCTTTGTCTGATACCTTCCAGCATTTCGTATCTTTTTCTGGATGTTCTTTTTCGAAAACGCAGACGCTCTTTTGAATTTCCGGATCACCGTTCAGGGCGTGGTCCACCCAGACCCACTTGCTCTTCGGGTTCGTCTTGATAAACAGGCCACCGCCTCCCAGGGTCTTGATCTCCCTCACCTTTTTCCACGCATACTCCTTGTGCTTGGCCGGATCGGTGCCGTACACGGCAACTTTACCTTCGCCGAGATGCGGTGTGCCATTCACCGGACCGAATTTCGGATCGATCCAGTTGGCGCCGCGCCCCGGATGAGGCTTGATTCCGGATTCGAAGATCGCCTCCAGCTTGCCTTTCTCGACGTCGATGACAACCACCTTGTTCGCCATGTTAGCCGCTACCATGAAGTAGCGTTTGGTGGAATCCCAACCGCCATCGTGCAGAAACTTCTCGCCTTGGATCTGGGTCATTCTAAGGTTCTTAAGATCCGAGTAATCGACCAGCCAGATCAGCCCGGTCTCCTTGATGTTAATAACCCACTCAGGCTTGAAGTGCGACGCCACGATCGAGGCGACCCGGGGCTCTTGATGGTACTCCATCGTATCATAGGTCATGCTCCGGGTGCTGACGACTTTCAACGGTTCCAGCGTGGCACCGTCCAACACGATGAACTGCGGTGGCCAATAGCACCCAATAACAGCGAGCTTGTCCGTGAAGTCGCCGAGCTTGCCTTTATACTTACTCGTGTCAATGGAGCGGGCATCGCTGCATGGCTTTACCTCTGCGACCTTATCCGGAACCTTCATCCACAGATCGATCATTGTCGCTCGACCATCGCGGCCGATGGTGTACACGTACCGCCCTGAAGCGGACATGCGCGAGATATGGACCGCAAAGCCGGTCTTGACAATGTTGACAATCTCCTTGGTGTCGCCGTCGATGATGGCCACCTGGCCGGCATCGCGCAGGGTGACGGAGAAGAAGTTCTGCCAGTCGCGGTTGTGCTCGGGCTTTGTGGGTCGCTTATCGGGCGGCACGATCAGGTTCCAACTTTTCTTCATCTCCGCCATGGGCAGCTCGGGTGGTACGGGCGGATCCTGCTGAATATAGCGGGCCATCAGATCGATTTCACCCTCCGAGAGGATTCCCTGCCGACCCCAGTCCGGCATACCGCCCCCCGTACCGTTCGTGATAAACGCTTTCAGAACCGGCGTTGTTAACGCGCGGGTTTTCTCAGGCAGAAGCATCGGGCCCGTTGCGCCTTTTCTTAAGACCCCGTGACAGCCCGCGCACCGATCAAAATAGATGCGCTTGGCCGACTCAAACTCAGCGGGCGAGATAGGTGGAGCCGGCGGAAGTGTCGGCGCGGCAGGCGCCTGCTGCGCCTGGGCCGGAACGATCCATAGCATCCATAGCAACAGAGCTGATAACGCCAACTTCGTTTTGGTCGCCATACTACTTCTTCTCCTTTCGTCGAATGGTGTCCCCATGACCTTCATGGTCAGCGCTCTCTGATTTGACATCGATCGTGGTCCAGAGATGACTAAAAGACGCTCGTAATGCTAAACTGTGTGTTTCTGTGACTGGCAGGGTTAGCCACCGCATTCCACAGCTACATCGGGTGCCACTATCTCACTGCCAGCGTCTCCTTTTTATCTCACTGCCAGCGTCTCCCCGTCAAGAGTTTTCTTCAGCCAAATCGGACAGCATATTTCGGTTGAAAGCGTCTGGACAGCAATGGTAGGGTAAGCACAGAGCGATACGTCGTTATTCGGCAGTTGACGAGCGTGAGAACGCGAAAGCGGGAACAGGCGAGTCATGGAGACGCGAGATGTTTGAGACCATCGAATGGACGTCGGCAGGCACGGTCCGGCTCCTGGATCAGCGCCGGTTGCCGGTAGAGGAGGTATATGTCGAGTGCCGCGATATGGCGGCCGTAGCGCACGCAATCCGGTCCATGCAGATCCGCGGCGCCCCTGCGATCGGCGTAGCCGGTGCAATGGGTCTGGCGCTAGCGGCGCAGACGATCCGGGCAAACACCTTCGAAGAGTTTTTCACGGAGCTGTCGCGTCATGGCGAGACGCTGCGCCGGACCCGCCCCACGGCCGTGAACCTGGCATGGGGGATCGAGCGGATGCAGCGATGCGCTGAGCAGCATAAGGCCCTCCCGATCGCCGAGCTCGTCCAGACCCTCATCCGGGAGGCACAGCAGATCCGAGAGGAAGACATCCGGGATAACCGGGCGATCGGCATGTACGGCCAAGGGCTGATCCCAGATGGGGCCGCCATTCTTACCCACTGCAACGCCGGCGCCCTGGCCACTGCGGGTTATGGAACCGCCCTGGGGGTTATCCGCGCGGCGCACGCGGCCGGAACCAGACTATCAGTGTGGGCCGGCGAGACGCGACCGTTCCTGCAAGGCGCCAGGCTGACTGCCTGGGAGTTGCAACAGGACAACATCCCGGTCACGCTCATCACCGATAATATGGTCGGGCACCTGATGCAGCGGGGCGAGATCGATCTCGTCATCGTCGGGGCTGACCGGATCGCCCGCAATGGCGACGTGGCGAACAAGATCGGGACCTATACCCTGGCCGTCCTGGCGCAGGCGCACAGGCTCCCGTTCTATGTCGCGGCGCCCCTGTCCACCCTTGACCTGTCGCTTCGAGATGGCGAGGCGATCCCGATCGAGGAGCGCGATCCCGAGGAGGTGACCAGGTGGGCAGGTGTCCGGACCGCGCCAGTGGGGGTCAGGGCGAGAAATCCCGTCTTTGACGTGACGCCGCATCGCTACATTACCGCTCTCATTACCAATCGGGGGGTGGTCCGGTCCCCTTATGATTCTGGCCTGGCTGCGCTGACCGGACCTGCTGCCTTAGCTCCATGAGGCCCGCCACGCCGGTGCGCTGCCGGATGCAACCGGTTGCCTGGTCTCGCTTAAAGACGGCGGGAATAATATTTCTGCTGATGCTGCCGGCGCCGCTATGCGCCGCCGCCTCACCGGAAACGTCGGCCGCACTCCTATGGCGGGAAGCGCTCGAGCGCATCGACACCAACGATGACCAGACCGCCGTACCTCTCCTCGACGATCTGCGCCACCGCGAGGGCTTCTCCAGGGCGCACGAGGCCCACTTCCTCCTGGGTGTGGCACTGTACAGACAGAAGCGGTGGCAGGAGGCTGCCGACGCATTGGAGGCGTCCGCAACGTACGTGCCGTTGCTGAGCGACTACGCCCTGTACTATGCCGCGTCTGCTTGTCAGACCCTTGGCCTGAACTCTCGAGCTCTGGCGATGCTGTCGCGTCTGGTTCACGAGCACCCGGAGAGCCTGCTCATCGAGCGAGCCCGGCAAGAGCGCGCACGGCTCTATCTCGATGCGAATCAGCTTGCGCAGGCCGAGGAGGCGTACCAGGATTACCTGTCTCACGCCTCGAGCGAGTCCAGGCGGCGAGAGGCGTCACTCGCGCTGGCAGAGATCGCCCTCAAGACAGGCAAACGACGGGAGGCTGAAGCGCTGCTACGCGAGCTGTGGCTCAAGTGGCCGGCAACCCGGGAGGCCGCGCGAGCCGGCGAACTTCTGACCTCGATGGCGGAGGTACCGCCCTTTACCGCAGACGAGCAGTTCGAGCGAGCGCTTAACCTGTACCGTAGCGGCCAGTTCGCTCAGGCAATTACCGCGTTTTCGCCGTTCTTCAGTGATGACTCGCCCCCCTTCGACAGGGCTCAGGACAGGTTTGCCTCCCGTGCAAGACTGTGGAGCGGCATCAGCTACTTTCAACGCCGGGACTATCGCCAGGCCATCAGCCTCCTGTCGCCCCTGGGGCGGGATCACTCCCTTCATTCGGTGGAAGCGCTGTACTGGATTGGGCGAGGCTATGCCAGAATTGACGACCGGGAACAGGCCATTACGACATGGACCCGCCTGGTCGATGCCTATCCGAACAGCCCCTTTACCGCCGAGTCGCTCTACCTGATGGCGCTCCAGCACAGCAACGATGACAAACCGAGGCTGGCAGTACGGGCGCTCAATCGGCTTCTCAAGGATTACCCATCGAGCCGGTTCGCTGACGCCGCCCTCTGGGCTCGGGCCTGGATCCATTATCGACAGTCGGCGTTTACGCAGGCGCTTGCTGATCTACGACGACTGCATGCGAGGGGCGCGTCAGATTCGCGGTTTCAGATGCAAGCGCTCTATTGGCAGGGACGGGTCCTTGAAGGTCTGAAAAGGAGGGGGCAGGCAGTAGAAACGTACCGGAGGTTGCTCAAGGCCCACAGCGACGAGGACTATTACGCCGAACAGACGCGTCGCCGCCTCCGGACCCTGAACCGAAAGGCTGCGCAAGCCGTCCTGCCCGTTACGAGTGACGAGTCACGAGGTGGGAGGCAGGAGGAGGCAGGAGCGCCTTCACCCTGTACCTTATCCCAGCAATCCTGCGCTGTTGAGACGGCAAAAGCCAGACTGCTCAAGGAACTGAAGCTGCGAGAGGAGGCATCGGAGGAGTTCCGGGCCCTCGCAGGACGGTATGCGGCCGACCGCGGAGTCCTATATGAAGCCTGTAGCGCCTTGCTCGACTTGGGTGATCTCGAAAAGAGTGTGTGGATCGCAAAACGCCTGCTTCGCCCGCTGTACGCGCAGACTCGGCCCGTAGAGCCGATGCCGAGGTATTGGGAGTTCCTCTATCCGCTCGGGTATTGGGGGCTGGTACAGGAGCAGAGCGCGCGTTATGCCATTGATCCATACCTGGTGGTAGCGCTGATCCGGGAGGAAAGCGGGTTTAGCGAACGGGTCGTATCGTCTTCCGGGGCTGTTGGGCTGATGCAACTGCTTCCTGCGACCGCCAACGGCCTGGTCAGAGCTGCGGGAAGACCGGTCGAGTCGGTCAAGCTCGATGTGCCAGCCACCAATATCCCGCTTGGCACTCGATACCTGGCCTCGATGATCGAAGAGTTCAAGGGCAACTGGGCCAAGGCCTTAGCGGCGTACAATGCCGGGCCGCACCAGGTGCGCCGCTGGTTGGAACAGTCGGGGGATCGGGCTGATGACGAATTCATTGAGGAGATCCCGTTCGCAGAGACAAGAGCGTATGTGAAGCGGGTCCTCGGCAGCTATTACCGCTATCGCGCGCAGTACAGCGCAGACAAAGGCGGGGTGTAGGGAATAGAGTGCGGGGTGGACAGAGATGACGCTAACAGGCAAAAAGATTGTACTGGGCGTAACCGGAAGCATTGCCGCCTATAAGGCTGTTGAGTTGGTGCGGGCGCTCACCGCGGCGGAGGCCAACATCCGGGTCGTCATGACCGTATCAGCCCAGCGCTTTGTCACCCCCCTGACCTTTGCCACTCTCTCCCGACAGGCGGTAATGACCGACCACGCAGCGCTGGATGACCAGGCCCAGATTCAGCACCTCGCTACTGCGCACGAGGCCGACCTGCTCCTGGTCGCCCCGGCCACAGCCGGCAGCATCGCAAAGTTTGCCCATGGGCTTGCCGACGATCTGCTGAGCGCCCTCTTCCTGGCCTGCACGCGACCGGTTGTCCTGGCGCCCGCCATGGACGCAGCCATGTATCGCCACCAGGCCGTTCAAGAGAATCTCACGCGGCTGCGGACCTGGGGAGTGCGTATGGTAGGGCCCGCGACGGGGAAGTTGGCCTCGGGGGTGTGGGGTCCCGGCCGTCTGGCCGAGATCGACGAGATCATGCAAGTCGTGATTGAGATACTCCGCCCGCAACGTGACCTGAGCGGCGAGGTGGTCCTCGTCACCGCCGGCCCGACGCGTGAGCCGCTCGATCCGGTCCGCTACCTGAGTACCCGCGCCTCCGGCAAAATGGGGTACGCGTTGGCGGCGGAGGCGGTGGCGCGTGGCGCCCGCACTCTACTGGTCAGTGGCCCGACTACCTTGACCCCACCCGCGGGGGTCGAGTGCGTCCAGGTCGAGACCGCCCTGCAGATGCGCACGGCGGTGCTGGACCGGCTGGCTGAGGCCACGATAGTGATCAAGGCCGCTGCGGTCAGCGACTATCGTATCGCGCAGCCGGCGGACGCCAAGCTGCCGAAACAGCAGGTACCCCTGATGCTGGAGTTGGTGCCGAATCCGGACATCCTGCACGAGATCGGCGCGCAAAAGGGCGCGCGGATTGTCGTCGGCTTTGCGGCGGAGACCGGTGATCTCGTGCGGCGGGCCCGCCACAAGCTGGCGGCCAAACACCTCGACATGATCGTGGCGAACGACGTAAGCCAAGAGGGGGTCGGTTTCGCTTATGAGACCAATCAAGTGGTTCTCCTCGATCCTAATGGAGGGATCGACGAACTCCCGCTGCTTTCCAAGCGAGAGGTGGCGCGGCGGATCCTCGACCGTGTAGTTGGTCTGCGGCAGCAAAAGACAGGGGGTAACGTATCGTGTTGAGGGTATAGCTGAGATGGACGAAATAGCAAGTAGTGAGATTGACGAACTCCGCGACCTGATCAGGCAGGCTCGTGCCCACGTGCGCCGGCAGCAGCTCATAGGGGTAGAACGCCTGCGCGTCGCGTGGCCTGAGCGCCTGAGGGGGCACCCTGAACCATCCCCGGCACTCACCCAGGTGCGGGAGATGCTGGGGGAGTGCATGCGGTGCAAGCTGCACAAGGGTCGGAAGACTATCGTCTTTGGGGTCGGCAACCCGCAGGCCTGGCTCCTCTTCGTGGGGGAGGCACCCGGGGCGGACGAAGACCAACAGGGCGAGCCGTTTGTAGGAAAAGCGGGGCAATTGCTGACCCGGATCATCGAGGCGATGAAGCTGACCCGCGAGCAGGTCTATATCTGCAACATCGTCAAATGTCGGCCTCCGGCCAATCGTAACCCGGAGCCTGATGAGATTGCCGCATGTGAGCCGTTCCTGCTCGCGCAGCTTCAGGCTATCCAGCCGAAATTAATCTGCGTGCTGGGTACCGTTGCGGCTCAGACGCTCCTGCGTACCAGGGAGCCGATCTCGAAACTACGCGGGCGGTTTTACGACTATCATGGAATCCCAGTCCTGCCTACCTTCCACCCCGCCTACCTGCTGCGTAACCCGTACGAGAAGAAGACGGTCTGGGAGGATATGAAGCTGCTCCAGCGAGCATACGAGAAACTCAGCAAAACGTGACCCCTTGCCTCAGCGCCAGATTTCTCTTGACGGTCGGATCAAGATAACACAACTTAATACACAGCATCCTAAGGAGGCGTGACATGTTCAAGCCTGGATGGTACACGTGGTGGTTCGGCGGCGTTATGAGTCTTGTGGTCGCCCTGTCTCTCTCTTTCTCTGTTCCTACTGATGCCGGTTTGGTTTCCGGGCGCGTCAATGATACAAAAGGAACATTTCAGCCTGGGGGAAGTTTCCGCGTAAAAGATTCATCGGGTAAAGTGGTTAAAGATTCCGTGAAGACGGATGAGTCAAAAGGATACAGCCTTTTCCTGCCCCCCGGTATCTACACCGTGGAGTTCAGCGATGGTCGAAGTGCAGTGATCCAGAGCCATCCGGAGCCGATAAGGCAAGACATTCATTTGAAGTAAACGCTAAGGGGAGGCCATGTCAAGCGGTCGAGAAGGGGGTTCGAGTCGCATTCTGCAGGTGATCGATACCTTAGCCAAGCTTGCCACGCCTGCCGCAGTGATTGTCGCGGCATGGGTAGGCGCTCGCCTTGCGAACTCTTTTCAAGATCGAATGACTCAGACCACGTTAAACAGCCAGCGTCAGATCGCGGGCACCACACTGCTCAGTGAGCGGGAGAAGGCGGAAAGTGAGCTGCGAGCCACCATGTTTAATAGTCTCATTAATCCGTTCATTGGATCCCAGAATGGGGAGCGAATTTCCGTCGACCGGGAACAACTGCTGGTGGAGCTTCTCGCTCTCAATTTTCACGAGCACTTTGAATTGAAACCGTTATTCGAACGTATAGACAAGAGACTCGCCGGAGAGGGAAGTCAAGAAGCGCGTAACGCTTTGAGATCGATTGCCGATCGAATTATTGATCGCCAGACAGCCGCACTGAGTAAGGAGGGAAGCAGCAACAGCCCAAACGGGGAGGGGGCAAGAATTGATATGTTGACTATCGCGGAGCCGCCGCTGGACCCCCGCCAGAAGGCAGTCTTTACATCACTCGCAGCCAACGAGCAGCGACCGTTTCAGGTTGTCGGAACATTGAAGGAACCGATCGAAGACCTGAGATCGCCGGATGGGGCCCAGAAAGTGACGATCGTCGTCGAGGACGCTGATTGGGCCAACCAGATGTTTAAGGTCCAGCTGCTTGCTATCGGCACGAAGTCGGGATCGGTGAACTCCAATACCGCGTTTACGCTCAGCAGGTTTGATTTTCCGCTTACAGACAATACCCTCTTTTCGGATGGTAACCGCATTGCCTTGGCTGTCTCCAGTATTCGCGTCGTTGGAGGACTCAAGAGTGTGGCCATCAAGTTGATCTGGTTCCCAAAGAATTATTTTACGCCTCGAGAAAGGCCCCTCGACAACGATGAGTTCCTGAAACTGGTGGGGAAGAACACATAAGGTGTGGATTGAGTGGGACATGAGAAACCGCTGAACGCCTGTAAGCCGATTGCAAAGAAGGATGAATGCATGACGCCCGGGCGTGACTATGGAAGAAAGGGGGAGGAAGGGATGACCGGAAGGGTGCTCGTCCTTATCGGTGCAGCGCTAAGTTTGGTTTTCACTACGGGATGCCGGAGCAAGGCCGATCTCAATCTCAAAACCGTCACCGTAAGTTCTTCATCCGTGTATTGTCTCTTCGATCCATCCTGCAAGGTGACCATCACCGGGAGCAGTACCACGCTTATCCCGATGCAAGTCGGAGGTAAGGCTTTCCTCGAGTCCCGCACCTTCGTGGGCAAGCCCGGTACCCCGGCAAGCGGTCTGTACGGGTATGAGTACCGGATTGATCTCGAGAAGGCCACTGAGACTACGGTCGATGTCGAGGAGGTTGGCAAGGTCCAGTACATGCCTTGCCTGCGATCGATAGTATTTGACTTCGGTCCTGTCATCGACACCCTGGATTACAATGGCGATGGCCAGGCCGGCGATCTGATTTATGTCGTTACGAGCGGCGGTCCGGGAAGGATAGGTCTCGGACCCGTAGAGCGGTTTCACGGTAGGCTGACGTTTAACTTCGACTCCCCCGTCTGTGTCGGGAGTTCTGACCGACAAGGCGACAGCACCTTCTTCTTTGGCTTGGTCTCCGCACAACCGCCGAGGTCCGTCGACACAACGATCATGGAGACAGGTGGCTTAGGTTCAGCATCGCCAAAAATGAAGAAAAATATTAAATATCACGTAAACGTCTATGCGCCCCAAGTAGGCACCGGAGGGTAGGCTGGATCGTTTCGGAAGTCTCCGAGATCAATCTCGTGACCGAGAACCGACGACGGTTACCGATCGTCGGTTCTCGGTCACGATCCTTTACAGGTAAAGGTCGTCTCGGCTATAGTCTGGGCATGGCCACTGAAGTTGACCGTCTTCTCGCTGATATCGCGCTGCCGGTTCCACCACGAAGAGTCCTGACATATACCATCCCACCGCTCCTACAGAAACAGGTTGAGGTCGGCGAGCGAGCCCTCGTCCCGCTTGGTCCTCGCCTGGTGACCGGGTATATCGTTGGTCTTCGCCCTTTCGGACCAATGGATCCTGCGGATCTCAAGTCGATCGACGCGATCCTGGACCCAGAGCCGCTGCTCGATCACCATGTGCTGGAGCTGACGCGCTACGTCGCGGGCTATTATCTGACGTCGTGGGGGCTGGTGATTCGAACAGCCTTGCCGCCCGGGATCGATCGCGGGACGGTTCGGACCGTCGAGCTCATCGAGTCGCCGGACCTGTCCCTGCATGTTGTAAGCGAAGAGCGTCTCATCCAAGAAGCCGACAAGCTCGGCCCTCTCCAGCGGCAGATGCTTACCACACTGCAAGTACGACGCGGGATGCCGCTTTCATCCCTCAAACGGCGATGGCCGGACGCAGAGGTTGATCGGCTTGTCAGTATGCTGGTCAGACAGAATCTGGCTCGGGTGGAATACCGCGAACGCCTGCCCTCAGTTCGGCCTATCGTTCGACCCCTGCTCAGCCTGGCCGTCGACCGCGCCGCGGCGGAGGTCGAGTTGGCCGCTCTCCGACACCGAGCACCGCGACAGGCTTCGCTGCTTGATCGCCTGCTGCAATCCGGCTTAACGCTCACAACTGCGGAAGCCTCAGTCATCGCCGGCGCCTCCGGGGTTCGCGGTCTTATCGCCAAAGGCTTCATCCGCCGTACCACAGAGGCGATCGAGCGATCCCCCTGGGAAGAGGCTGCGGTTGACACGGGCTCCTGGCCAGAACCTAACTCGGCCCAGCACACAGCGATTAATGGGCTCCTGGAGGGACTGTCCTCGCACACCTTTTTCCCGGCGCTGCTCCATGGCGCAACGGGGAGCGGAAAAACCGAGGTCTATCTGCGAGTGATCGGCGAGGTGGTGCGACACGGAAGACAGGCGCTCGTCCTGGTTCCGGAAATCGCCCTGACCTCTGTCACGGCAGATCGATTCCGCTCCCGCTTCGGCGACCGAGTTGCGCTGCTCCACAGCGGCCTCTCGCCGGGCGAGCGGCTGGATCAGTGGCGCCGAATCAAGCGCGGGAAGGCCGATATCGTCGTAGGCGCGAGGTCTGCGGTCTTCGCGCCCCTCTCCCGCCTTGGCCTCATCGTGGTCGATGAGGAGCACGACACCTCTTACAAGCAGCAGGATGAGCCGCGCTATCATGCAAGGGACGTGGCATTAATCAGAGGACAGATGCTTGGGATTGCCGTCCTCCTTGGTTCCGCAACCCCAAGCTTTGAAAGTATTCACTACGCCAAGGAAGGGACCTACCGACTGTTCCTCCTTCCGGATCGGCCCTACGCCAGACCGCTACCCTCGATGGCACTGATCGACATGCGTCAAGAGAGTGCAAGACGCGAAGTGCGAGGCGCTCCGCTTATTTTCTCGCATCCGCTGGCTGACGCGATCAAGGAGACGCTGAGGAAAGGAGAGCAGGTCCTGTTGTTCGTCAATCGACGAGGTTACGCCAGGGTGTTGCTCTGCCGCGAGTGCGGCTTTACCTTACGGTGCCCACATTGTAGCGTCTCGCTTATCTACCATGCGGTCGATACCAGGATGCGTTGCCACTACTGCGATTATCGAGAGCGGCCGCCGGCACGTTGTCCTCGGTGCGGCGGGGTCGCCTATGGATGGCTCGGATACGGAACGCAGCAGGTCGAGGCTGCCGCTCGACGTCTCGCTCCAAATACATCCATCGTCAGGATGGATCGCGACACCACCAGAGGGCGGCAGGCGCACCGGCAGATCCTCAGGGGCATGCAGCAGAGGCGAACGCAGATTCTTATCGGGACGCAGATGGTCGGAAAGGGGCACGACTTTCCCGGAATTACCCTGGTGGGCATCCTCTCCGCCGACTCCTCGATGCAGATCCCCGATTTCCGAGCCGGCGAGCGGACCTATGCGCTGCTTACGCAGGTGGCCGGACGGGCCGGTCGTGGGGATCGCCCAGGCCAGGTTATCGTCCAGACCTACAACCCGGAGCACTATTCTATCCTCGCAGCCCGCAATCAGGATTGCGAAACGCTGTACCAGATTGAGCGGCCACTCAGGAAGACGCGTGGCCTTCCGCCCTTCGGCTTCCTCGTCCTGCTCGTGGTTGCCTCTTCGCACGAGGGGCAAGCGCAAGAAAAAGCTGAGCGACTCGCCGGCCTTCTCCTGGAACGAGCCGTTTCGTCCCTTGCCGTCGAGGGGCCCGCGCCGGCGCCGCTCTACCGACTGAAAGGACGCTATCGCTGGCAGATCCTCGCCAAAGGGTCTGACCGGAATATGTTGCACCACTGGGTCAAGGAGACGATTACACTACTTCCGCCGTCGGTACAGGCTGCGATCGAGATCGATGTCGATCCGGTCGATCTGTGTTGATCGTGTAGTAAGCAGCATTCGGCTTTCCTCGTTGATTGTGAAGAGCTGAGCCTTCACCGATTGTCTTTTAAACGGTGATGTATTACAGTAGCAGCGCCATGACCGGAATGATGACACAGCGGGAGACAGACGTGTGGCTTCGTGAAGGCGAATCTCCGGATGACCTTGGGATCTCAGGGCTCAAAGTTATTCGCGGTCTTACGGGTTTCCGCCATTCGATGGATGCGCTGTTACTGGCACAGTGGGCCGCGCCGCGATCCACCGACCGGGTGCTTGATCTCGGCTGTGGAAACGGCGCCATCACCTTCCTGCTGGCTCATCGGCATCCGGACCTTCGCATCACCGGGCTTGAGGTCCAGCCGGCTTTGGCCGACCGGGCCCGGCGGGGAGCGCAACTCAATGGTTTGCGAAACCGCATCGAGATCGTGGAGGGTGACCTCCGCCGGATTACGGGACTGCTGCCGGCGGCGCGTTTTGATATGGTTCTCTGCAACCCACCGTACCGAGAAATCGCCAGCGGTCGCCTCAGCCCGGACCCAGAGATCCGACAGGCCAAGCATGAGCTGACCGCAACCCTACAAGAGGCGGTTGCGGCCATCCGATACGTGCTTGCCCCCAAAGGACGGGCGTGTCTGATCTATCATGCCTCGCGGCTTGCCGACCTGTTGAGCGGTCTCAGGGTGATGCGGCTGGAGCCGAAGATGTTGCGCCTGGTGCATTCCTATCCTGGCGCCAAGGCAGAATTGAGTTTGGTGGAGGCGCGACGAGACGGACGTCCTGGCCTGCAGATTCTCAGCCCTTTGTTCGTCTATCAAGCGCATGGCGGCCCTTTATCGCCGGGCATGGAAGCTATCTATCACAGTCTGGCCACCTCCGACGTACGGAGAACAGTCGCGTGAATCGACACATCATTGCCCTTGCCCAGATTAACCCCGCCCTCGGCGATCTGGAGCGCAACCTTGCCCTGCATGAGAAAACGGCTGAAGAGGCGATCAGCCGCGGCGTCGGCCTGCTGGTCTTTCCTGAACTGAGCCTGACCGGATACTTCCTCAAGGATATCGTCTCATCCGTAGCCCTTCCCTTGACCAGTCCTATCCTCGGCAGGCTCAGAGATCTGAGTCGCCGCATTGATCTCGTCGTTGGGATGGTTGAGGAGTCGCCTGATTTTCTCCTCTATAACGCCGCCATCTACCTCTCAATGGGTGAGATTCAGCACGTCCACCGCAAGGTCTACTTGCCCACGTATGGGATCTTCGATGAGCAACGGTATCTGGCGGAAGGTGGCCGAATCAGGACATTTCGCTCGAGGATCGGCCGGTCTGCGATCCTGATCTGCGAAGACATGTGGCATCCCTCGGCGGCGTGTGTGGCCTCCCTTGATGGGATGGAGATCCTCATCGCGCCGTCTGCCAGTCCGGGTCGCGGGGGTCCGGAGGAAGGTAAAACCTTTACGAACGCCAGCGCGTGGGAGACGATTAACCGAGCCTACGCCCAGCTCTTTACCTGCTATGTCCTCTACGCGAATCGAGTCGGTTACGAGGATGGGGCCTGCTTTTGGGGCGGCTCAGAACTGATCGCCCCCTCCGGCGAGTCGGTCGCCAAGGCGGAGTATCTTAGCGAACAGATCCTGGTGGCCGAGATCAATTCCACTGAGATCCGGCGAGCGAGGATAGTGAATCCGTTGCTTCGAGATGAGCGACTGGATGTTACGCTTCGAGAACTGGAACGCATCAGGCGGGAGGGAACCAGGTGATCGGTCTCTCCTTAAACTGCAAATTTATCCAAAAGATCCTGACCGGGTTCATTGTCAACGAGGTCCAAAAGGCCGGGTTCAGCAGGGTCGTGGTTGGGCTTTCAGGCGGTGTAGATTCAGCGCTATCCGCGTATCTCGGGGCCGAGGCCATGGGCGCCGAGAATGTCTATGCCCTCCTGATGCCGTACCGAACCAGCAGCCCGGAGAGTCGAGAGCACGCCGAACTCGTGGTGAAGCAACTTCACATCCAGTCGGACATCATCGACATCACGCCGATGGTAGACGCCTACTTCGAACGATTCCCCGAGTCAGATCACGTTCGCCGGGGCAATAAGATGGCCCGCGAGCGGATGACCATCCTCTTCGATCATTCAGCCAAGCTTAAGGCCTTGGTCCTCGGAACCAGCAACAAGACAGAACTGCTGCTGGGATACGGCACACTGTATGGCGATATGGCCAGCGCCATCAATCCGCTGGGTGACCTGTACAAGACTCAGATCCGGCAACTGGCACGCCATATGGGCATTCCGGAGGTCATCGTCGGAAAGGCGCCCAGTGGCGATCTCTGGGTCGGGCAGACCGATGAGGCGGAGCTGGGCTTTACCTATGAGGAGGTCGATCGGGTCCTCTATCTGATGGTAGACCGCCGCTGCGAAATCCCTGAACTCATTGCGGCCGGCTTCGACGAGCGGTTCATCAGAGCCGTTCTCGCTAAGGTCCAGGCCTCCCAATACAAGCGGCGCCCTCCCCTTATCGCCAAGATATCCGCCCGCACCATCGACCGTGACTTCCGCTATCCCCGCGACTGGGGCAAGTGACCCGGAGCGAAAAGCAACACCCCCCAGCACAACGCGATCGTTGTACTGAGGGGTGTTGGAGTGAAGTGTGATGTACCTACCTAGTAGATCCTCAGATTAGAAGGCCTCGTCGCCGGCCGCCCAAGCCTCTCGCTCCTTCGCCTTCTCCTTGTCGTAGATGGTCCATTCGCCTTCCTCGACTGCGGCGGCCTCACGGACCATCCGGGTGCCCCTCGACAGAATGAAATAGGCCAGAGGCAATACACCGCCAAACAGGAACACGGCGCCACCGATCGTGCGCATCCACGTCAAGGTGATCCATACGTTATCCGTTACGTGCGCCTGCGCTCGAGCAGCCCAGAGGCCTTGCTTGAAGACGGTCGCAACCTGGTACAAGCCGACCGGGAACAGATCCAACATCATCATCAACACCAAGCCGACCTGCAGGCACCAGAACACACTCTTGATCAGCTTCTCATTCCAGGCAGAGCGCTGGAACAGGTGTTGGCAAGCAAACAGCATACCGGCAATCGCGATGTTACCCTTCACGCCGAACATGGCGGCGTGCGCATGGTTGCCGGTCAGGTAGGTGCCGTGCTCATAGTAGTTGACGATCGGCAGGTTAATGAGTGAGCCGAAAACGCCCGCGCCGAAGATGTTCCAGAAGTTGACGGCGAGGATGAACGTCCAGACGCCGTCCATGACGAAGCGCTGCTTGCCCTCGGCCAGGGCTTCGTGGGCCTTGGTCCGCTCCGTCCGCATCTTCCAGGCGTCCAGGGTGATCAAGAGCAGCGGCAGCACCTGCATGGTGGAGAAGACGCTGCCCAGAGCGATGATCCCTGTCGGCTTGGCGATCCAGTAGAAGTTGTGGGAG
>JAGWQH010000094.1 GCA_028870115.1 Candidatus Methylomirabilota bacterium | reverse complement strand
TCATGCCGATCTATCATTCGGCTAACGTAACGGCCTATTTTCTGAGGGCTGAAGTAGCAGGGATTTAGGCGCGGAAAAGGCGCCGTAGCATCGAGGATGAATCGTACGATGGGTAATTGGCAGTGGAGTGGGGTACGCAAACCGCTTGGCGAAATTATGATCGGCGAAGGATCGATCACGCGAGATCAACTCCAGCGGGGGCTTACCCACCAAAAAGAGCTCGGCAAGCGGTTGGGCGATACCCTCGTGGAACTCGGGTATGCCTCGGAAGAAGACGTTGTGAAAGCGCTTGCCAAGCAGTTCTCGCTTCCCTACCTTTCTCTTGCCTCTCTCTCGATTACACCCGTGCCGATCCGAGAGCGCCTTTCGCCGAAGTACCTGCGGGAGCACAAGGTCTTCCCGATTGAGGTCAAGGATGGCACGCTGACCATCGCCATGAGCGATTTGACCGATCCATATACACTGGATGACCTTCGACTGAGCACCGGCCTCGCTATCACCGTCTGTATCGCCAACGAGCGGGAGATCCTTGAGGCGATCGATCAGCACTATGGTGACGGTCATACGACGATCGAGAAGATCGTCAAGGGGTACGATGAGGAGGAGGGCGGGGCAGCGGGCGAGGACCGCGAAGATGTCGATCACCTCCGCGACCTGGCCTCCGAGGCCCCAGTCATCCAGCTTGTCAACCTGCTCATTACCCGGGCAGTAGAGGCCCGCGCCAGCGACATCCACATCGAGCCGTTTGAGGATACGCTTCGAATCCGCTACCGGGTGGATGGAGTGCTCCTGGATCAGGAGTCTCCTCCCAAGCGGCTGCAACGGGCCGTGATCTCCCGTGTCAAGATCATGGCCAAGATGAACATCGCCGAGCGACGGCTTCCACAGGACGGCCGCATCAGACTCCAGATCCTGGGCAAGGACCTGGACCTCCGGGTCTCCACGATTCCCACCCTGCACGGCGAAAGTGTCGTGATGCGAATCCTGGATCGCAGCAGCCTCCTCCTGAGCCTGGGAGACATGGGTATGCCTGAAGATGTTCGCGTGCAATTCCAGCGGCTGATCAGAAAGCCACATGGCATGATCCTGGTGACCGGCCCGACAGGAAGCGGCAAGACTACCACCCTCTATACGGCGCTGAGCGAGATCAACTCGGCCGACAAGAAGATCATCACCATCGAAGACCCGGTGGAGTACCAGCTCCAAGGGGTCAACCAGATCCATGTTAAGTCCAAGATCGGCCTGACCTTCGCCAGTGGCTTGCGCTCTATCGTCCGCCAAGATCCGGATGTCATCATGGTTGGGGAGATCCGCGATGCGGAGACCGCGGACATCGCCATCCATTCGGCGCTGACCGGGCATTTGGTATTCAGCACGTTGCACACGAACGATGCGCCCGGCGCCATCACGCGACTCCTGGACATGGGCATCGAAAACTACCTGGTGTCCAGCGTCCTGATAGCGGTCCTGGCTCAGCGCTTGGTCCGCGTCATCTGCCCCGAATGCCGGGAGCCGTACCGGTTGGATGCGGCTGCAGTCCGAAAAATGGGGATCAAGACCGAGGTTGATGGCGCGCTGCAGGTGTTTCGAGGCAAAGGGTGCGCCGTCT
>JAGWQH010000093.1 GCA_028870115.1 Candidatus Methylomirabilota bacterium | reverse complement strand
CAGCAGGGTCGGGGTGGAGATTACCGACAGCCCCTACGTGGTTGCCAGTATGCGGCTCATGACCCGCATGGGGAAGATCGCGCTTGAGCGACTTGTCGGGTCGGAGAGCTTTGTCCGCGGCCTGCATTCACTCGGGGACCTGAGTCCGGACCGCCGCTTCATCCTCCACTTCCCCGAGGAACGTCTCATCTGGAGCATCGGGTCAGGGTATGGGGGCAACGCCCTGTTGGGGAAGAAATGCCACTCCCTTCGCATCGCCAGTTGGATCGGTCGAGAGGAGGGCTGGTTGGCCGAGCATACTTTGATCATCGGGGTGGAAGATCCTTCAGGACAGGTCACCTATATGGCGGCCGCCTTTCCGAGCGCCTGCGGCAAGACCAACCTGGCCATGCTTGTTCCTCCTTCGGATCTCTCGGGCTACAAGGTGTGGACCGTGGGCGACGACATCGCCTGGATGCACATCGGGCCCGACGGACGGCTTCAGGCCATCAATCCGGAGGCCGGTTTCTTCGGCGTCGCGCCCGGCACCAGCGTCAAGACGAATCCAAACATGATGGCGGCGATCGGTCGAAATGCAATCTTCACTAATGTGGCCGTGACGCCAGAGGGCGAGCCATGGTGGGAGGGAAAAGAACCAACACCGCCTAACGGCCTGGTTGATTGGCGAGGCAACCCCTGGACGCCTGGGGAGGGGGCGGTCGCCCATCCCAACTCGCGTTTCACGGTTACCGCCAGACAGTGTCCGTCGATCTCCCCCCACTGGGATAATCCGGAAGGTGTTCCAATCTCGGCGATCATCTTCGGAGGTCGCCGCGCCCGGGTGGCGCCACTCGTCTATCAGTCATACAGTTGGCAACATGGCGTCTTCGTCGGGGCCGGCATGGCCTCCGAGACAACGGCCGCCCAGTCGGGTGCGGTTGGGGTTACGCGCCGCGATCCGATGGCGATGCTCCCATTCTGTGGCTATCACATGGCCGACTATTTCAACCATTGGCTCGACATGGGCCCGCGGATCGCTCATCCTCCCGCGATCTTCCACGTCAACTGGTTTCGGACCGATGAGCAGGGCCGCTTCCTCTGGCCCGGCTTCGGCGACAACCTCCGCGTCCTCAGGTGGATTCTGGAGCGAGTGCAAGGTCAGGGTAAGGCCGTCGAGACCCCCATCGGGTTCATTCCCACTTCTGATGCGTTGGACCTGAATGGGCTGAGGCTGCCGGCTGGCGCCGCGGGTGAGCTTTTAAGGATCGATGCCGATGCCTGGGCTGCCGAGCAGGCGGAGCAGGGCCTGTTCTTCGACCGGCTTGCCGCGCGCCTGCCCGTCCAGATTCGGCAGGAGCATGAGATGCTCCGCCAACGGCTCAGCCGTCTCAGCGTTACTATGAACGCCACCGAGCCGCCACAACACGCACCGTAGTTGCTGGCCCTTCCGGCGGTTTCGGGTCGAATGTGCCCCTGAAATGCAGAGGGAGGATTGCCAATGCGATCCGACGAGCCCACCGAAGAACTGGCGGCACTCAATCAAGCATTGCGAGCCGAAATCGCTGAACACGAGCGGACGGAGCAGTCCCTGCGGGAAAGCGAGAACAAATATCGCGCGCTTGTGAATGAAATCAACGATGGGCTGTTTGTGGTGGACGCTCAGGGCGTCATCACCTTTGCAAATCGGTCGCTAGCCAAGATTCACGGTCTTGAAAGCCCAGAGCAACTGGTAGGCCGCAGCTTTTTGGAATTCGTCGCCCCCGTCGAGCTGGATCGCACGAAGGAGTTATTCGTCCGTGCGGTGGAGGCGGGGACCACGGCTAAGGTCGTAGAGACTCAGATCGTACGCTCGAACGGGGAGAGTGCTTTCATTGAGGTGAAGTCGGCTCCCATCCTGGAGGACGGCAGGGTTGTGGGTCTCTGGGGGATCCTGCACGATATCACCGAGCGTAAGCGGGCCGAGGGGCAAATGCGCCTTCAGGCGGCTGCGCTGGAAGCGGCCGCGAACGGTATCCTCATTGCTGATCGCAACGGTACGATCATGTGGGTCAACCCGGCCTTTACGCAACTGACCGGCTATACCGCTGAAGAGGCTATAGGCCGGAACCCGCGCATCCTCAGGTCGGGTCAACATGATCAGGCGTTCTACCGCAACCTGTGGGAGACCGTTCTTTCCGGGAGAGTGTGGCAAGGCGAGATAATCAATCGTCGCAAGGATGGCAGCTTCTACACCGAGAATCAAACCATTACGTCCGTCAGGGACCAACGCGGGGATATTACCCATTTTATCGCCATCAAACAGGATATCACCGAGCGCAGCCGTCTCGAAGACCGGCTTCGCCAGGCGCAGAAGTTGGAGGCCATCGGCCTCCTGGCCGGGGGGATCGCGCACGACTTCAATAATCACCTGAATGGGATTATCGGCTTTGCGGAACTGGCTTTGGCGCAAATACCCTCGGACAGCAAGGGACACCGTTACGTCAGCCGGGTGCCGGAGATAGGCCGCCAAGCGGCGGATCTCATAGGCCAGGTGTTAAGCTTTGCGCAGAAAGCTCCGCTGCAACGGAAGCCGCTGGACCTGGACTCACTGCTCCAAGAGACGGTGAGCATCTTACGACGAACACTGCCCGAGACGATCACGATCAAGCCGGAGCCCACTGATGAGCCCCTCACGGTCAATGCCGATGGCGCCCAAGTGCAGCAGATTCTCCTCAATCTTGCCACCAACGCCCGTGACGCTATGCCCCATGGGGGGATTCTGACTCTTCGGCTGACTCGGGTCGCGCTGATCGAGGCGAGCCTGGGAGGGCATCCGGAGCGCCGCGTGGGCACCTTCGCCTGTCTGACCGTGGCCGATACCGGGACCGGCATCCCGGCCGCCATCCGGGATCGCCTCTTCGAGCCGTTCTTCACGACCAAGGAGACCGGCCATGGAACCGGCTTGGGCTTGGCCTCGGTCTACGGGATCGCTCACCAGCGCGAGGGCTGGATCGAGGTGGAGACGGCCGAAGGCCAAGGAAGCGCCTTCCACGTCTTCCTCCCCTTAATTTCCGATTCCGCAAAAGCTGCGCCTCCAGCCGAGAAGACTCTACCGCGGGGGACCGAGACGCTCCTGCTGGTCGAGGACAACCCGATGCTCCTGGAGTTGGGAGAGATCCTTCTCCGGGGTCTTGGATACACTGTCTTTACTGCCGTCGATGGGGTCGAGGCGCTGGCAGCCTTCCGGGCTCATCCCGGCATTGCGCTGGTCCTTACCGACGCCATCATGCCCCGGATGGGAGCGGTAGATTTGATTCCGGCTCTACGCGCTCTCAATCCTGAAATCAAGGTACTGGTTGCTACCGGCTATGCCCCGGACGAGATTCAGCATAGCCTGGAAGGCTTTGGGGTTGCCGGTTATGTTCGGAAGCCATTTTCCCAAGTCAATCTGGCTACTGCGGTCCGTACGGCCATCGATGGTCAAGCGCCTATCGAAATGGCTTGATGCCTGGAGGAAGATAGTGGAAGAGCAGTTTGTTGCTATTACGCTTCATCGAATTGCCGGAAAGTTAGTCTGCGGCGCCGTCACCTTGGCCAGGCAGCCGGATCGCTCCTGGTGGGGAAAGTGCGGCAAGTGCGGGGAGGAGTTCCGGGTGGAGCCGGACGCCCGGTTCGAGGGGCAGGTCCGGGCGATGAGGAACTGACTAATGCTGAACATCGAGCTGAAAGCGCGCTGTGATGATCTCGGAAGGCTTCGAGAGACTTGCGAGTCGCTTGGAGCGGAGGGTCAGGAGCCGGAGCGGCAGATCGATACCTATTTCAGCGTGAACCATGGCCGCCTCAAGCTTCGGGAGTCGCTGGAGTCCGGCGCCGAGCTGGTTTATTATATTCGAGATGATGTTGCCGGGGTGCGGGAAAGCCACTACGAGCTCTATCGTGTAGAGGACGCTGAGGGTCTTAAGGCGATGCTCGCTGAGGCGCTCGGTGTCAATGTGGTGGTCGCAAAGCGGCGCGAGACCTTTGTATTCGGTAACGTCCGGATTCATCTCGACAAGGTGCAGGGACTGGGCAGTTTTGTTGAGCTTCATGGGGCGATCGATGAGCCGGGAGAGCTGCCGCTGATCGCCGACGAGGTCCATAGCGTGCAGCGAGCGCTGGGGATCGATCCGCAATCTTTCGTGAAAGAGTCTTACGCAGTCTTAGCCAGTAGGGCGGAGGCGACGCGAGGGCCTTGCGCCAACTGATCAGCCCGCCAGGCGCATAGGATATTGCGGGGAAATAGGCCTGTCTCGGCGCGGCTGGAATGACCAATCTCTTTCAACCGAGGTTGCTCAATGAGGTTTTTGGAGATCCTGGTCTTTATGTAAGGCTCAGGTGGGAGCGGCGCGCCCTTCTGCTGGACCTGGGTGACCTGACAGCGCAGCCGCCTGCCGATCTGCTGAAGGTCACCGACATCTTTGTCTCTCACACCCATATCGATCACTTTATCGGCTTCGATCACCTCCTGCGGATCGTTCTGGGTCGCGACCAGACAATCCGCCTCTTCGGACCGCCGGGCCTCATTGCGAACGTCGAAGGGAAGCTCTCCGGCTACATCTGGAATTTGGTTGAGGGGTATACCCTCGCATTCGACGTCTACGAGGTAAGCCCGGACAGGATCACCGCGGCCCGCTTTCCATGCGGCGCTCGCTTCGAGCGGATCGACCTGCCGTCATCTTCACCGTTTACCGGCGTGCTGGTCGACGATCCGTTGTTTCGGGTCGAGGCGGTGCACCTCGACCACAAGATCCCATGTCTCGCCTTCGCGCTGACCGAATCGGAACGAATCAACATCGACCCCGAACGGCTGAAGCGGTTCGGTCTTGACACCGGGCCATGGCTCAGCGAATTCAAACGACTGCTTCGCGCGGGCGCTCCGGACGATACTGTGGTGCGAGCCCTCTGCAGGAGCGAGATGGGCGTGATATTCCAGGATTGGCCACTCGGCGATCTGCAGGATCAGATTGTGACAATTACGAAGGGACAGCGGCTGGTCTATGTTACGGACACATTGTACTCCGACGAGAATCGGCAGAAGATCGTTGCCTTGGCGCAGGACGCGGATATCCTGTTTTGCGAAACCATGTATCTGGAGCAGGATCGGGATTGCGCTACCGAGCGGCACCACTTGACAGCGCGGCAGGCCGGACTGCTTGCCCGCGAGACCAACGTGAAGGAGCTGGTAATCTTTCATTTTTCCCAACGATATCAGGGGTGCCCGGAGGCCCTCTATCATGAGGCTGCTGAGGCTTTCGGCGGGCCTGTTCGCTCGCGCTAAACTTTATCCCGGTGCGCGGTGTCACAGTACAGGAACGTTGAAATCGAGTGTTGGGTTGTCGCAGCGGATAATGGATCAGTGAAACCCGTAGAGGCCATTTGATAAGGAGGAAGTTACCATGCGAGTAATCGTGACAGCCGTGTTGGTTCTGATTGGTGTGCTGGGGCCGGCGATTCCACAAACCTGGAACCGGGTTGCCTCGGCAGAGGAGGGTGGGGGCGGACCGGGGATGATGGGGTACCGGATGACTCCTGAAATGATGCGTGGGATCCATGAGATGATGCGAGGCACGGGAATGGTGGGGCCGGGATTCCATGCTCGAAACGAGCACGAGAGGCCCCTCATCAGCCTGATGCTGATGTGCAAAGAGCAGCTTGGATTGACTGCCGATCAGGAGCGTAGCCTCAGGGGGCTTCGATCTGACTTTCAGAAGGAATCGATCAGGCGGATTGCGGAGATCGATGTGGCGGAGCTGGAATTGAACGGTCTGCTGGAGCAGGACAAGGTGGATATGGCCAAGGTGGAGGCGGCGGTGAAGAAGATTGCGATGCTGCAGGCTGAGCTTCGCGTGGGTCGCATCAAGACCATCGAGGCCGGGAAGGCGGTGCTGACACCGGAGCAGCGGGAGAAGCTCGAGCACCTGGGCCACGAATCGATGATGGGCCCAGGCATGCCCCCGATGCACCCTGGCGCGCGGTGAACGGCGAATCGATATCGCCCGAGGATAGCAGGTAGGAGCGACGTCCGGAACTATACGTCGAGGATATGGGCTGCCTTACGCCGACGATGGGCGAACTTCGTGGCCAGCAGGATTGCCTCCACCAGGCTGCGAGGGTTTGCGGTCCCCGTCCCGGCGATGTCGAAGGCGGTGCCATGATCCACCGAGGTGCGGATCATGGGGAGACCCACGGTAACATTGACCCCCCGATGGAACCCGATCAGCTTGAGCGGGATATGGCCCTGATCATGGTACATGGCGACGACGGCGTCGAATTCACCAAGCTTATGTCGATGGAACAGTGTATCCGGAGGAAAAGGGCCGCTCGCACGGATCCCCGCAGTCCTGGCGGCTTCGACTGCCGGCGTAATCTCTTCTCTCTCCTCTTGGCCGAACCGGCCGTTCTCGCTGGCGTGGGGGTTGAGGCCAGCGACTCCAATCCTCTTCTGCCGCGATCCGAGGTCGCACAGCACCTGATGAGCCAAGCGAATGACGGTCAGAACCCTGGCCTGCTTCACCTTGTCACAGGCGGTTCGTAACGAGGTGTGAGTCGAGACATGAAGAACCCGCATCCGCCCGACGACCAGTAGCATCGCATAATCGTTGGTGCCGGTCCGCTCAGCGAACAGTTCCGTTTGACCGTCATACTTGAACCCCGCCTGAGCCATGGCTTCCTTGTGGAGAGGGCCGGTCACGACTCCGTCCAGTTCGCCCGCTATCGCGAGGTCGATGGCCTTATTGAGATACTCTACCGCGGCTCTGCCACAGTGGGGGGCAAGAACGCCTGGTGGGCAGCTTGCGGGATCAATATTCTTCAGGTCCAATACATCAAGACAGCCCGGGTCTGCTGTGACCTCAGCCGGGGAGGCGATAGATCGAACGGGGAGATCAAGACGACAAAGCTTGATGGCCCGACGCATGATGTCCGCCTCGCCGATGATCAGTAGACGGCAGACCGCCCGCACCTCCTCTTGCGTGACGGCCTTGGCTACGATTTCTGGACCGATTCCTGCCGGGTCGCCGATGGTTAGTCCCAAAAATGGACGAAAGGTCGTATATAGGGGCATGATTCCTCCTGAAAGTGAACCAAATAATAGCACAAACAGCTTCTTCTCCCCAGGTTTTTCTGGTATAGTGACCCTGTGCCGCTAAGCCTTTGGGCATCCTTAATGAGATAGCGTGTAACTGATTACTGAAGGAGGCAGAGATGCGTATAATGAGCCGAATCAGCATAACGCTCATTGCTGTCATGGCCATCGCTTCCCCTTTGCTCCAGGCTTGTGCCCCCACGGCGACCCGCGAGAGCACCGGGGAGTATCTTGATGATTCAGCTATTACCGCCAAGGTCAAGGCGAATCTCCTTGGCGACCCTACAATCAGTGGGTTTGCAATTTCGGTAGAGACCTTCCGCGGACGGGTAATCCTGTCCGGGTTTGTCAACTCTCAGACCCAAGTTGATCGAGCGATCGCTTTGTCCAGGGAGGTCTCTGGGGTCAGGGAAGTACAGTCGGCGCTGGTGATCAAGGGTAAGTAGCGGCCATTCCTGCCCTAGCGCCACCCACCTCGAAGCTGTCATCACAAACATCTGATCCTCGCGCGGGATAACATGTGGGCGATAATTGAAAGCGCGCTTGATCTGGTTTCTGCCTTCGTTGACTTCCTGAGGATCTCATCAGTTTCAGTGTCTGCGGTTCAGCTTCTCGGGATTATTCTCGTCGTATTTCTGCTCGGTCTGCTCCTCGGACGGATCACCAAGCGTGGGGTTCAAAAAGCCGCAGAGAATTTAAATGAGCGGGAAGCGGACCGCGTCTTATTGGATTTCGAGAGGTTGACGCCACTTGGCCCCTCTGAAGAGGAGGCCGCAGAGAATTCAGTGATGGATATTTCCGGCATCCGGCCTGACCAGATACGTAAGGAATCTGCGGCAAGTGACCGAGAGGAACCACAAGGGCCGACACTATTCAAAGAATGATCACCATCACACCATTGCCGTCCAGCTTAGCCAAAAAGCTGGCTTTTGTCCGGGCCAACTCCTCCCTAACACGCTACCCTTCTGACCCCTGAGCTCCGAATTCGTCTAAAGTTGGTAGTAATGAGAAAAAGCTGTAGACTTTAGCCCCCGACGTGCGTAATATTTCGAACACACCGGATGGTAGGTGAGCAGTAGAGCCGTCCTCTTATACGGATTATACGGATGTGAAAATGCGGGTCCCCTTTTTGGATCTTAAAGCCCAGTACGCTGCCATCAAGAGCGAGATCAGATACGCGATCGATGAGGTGTGCGATAGTCAGCAGTTCATTCTTGGCCCTCAGGTTCGCCGACTCGAGGATGAGATTGCGCGGTATTGTGGCGTCCCCCACGCGGTGGGCGTCTCCTCAGGTACCGACGCTCTGCTGCTGGCTCTCATGGCCCTGGGCATCGGCGCAGGAGATGAGGTTATCACGACCCCCTATACCTTCATCGCCACGGCAGGATCCATCGCCAGGTCCGGGGCCAGGCCGGTTTTTGTCGATATCGATCCGGCCCGTTTCACTATTGATTCGAAGCTGATTGCCGGCCGGATCACGAAGCGGACCCGTGCGATCATCCCGGTCCACCTATTCGGTCGCTGTGCCGAGATGGAGCCGATCCGTACGTTGGCTGCTCAGCATCAACTCGCCGTGATAGAAGATGCTGCCCAGGCCATTGGGGCAAAGGATGAATATGGCCGAAGGGCCGGCTGTATAGGGCTCTTGGGCTGCTTCTCGTTCTACCCCACAAAAAACCTGGGTGGTTTCGGTGACGGTGGAATGGTCGTGACCAGCGATCCTGCCCTGGCATCAACGCTCTCAGCTCTGCGGAACCATGGATCGTCAACCAAATATCTCCACCCTCGTCTCGGGGGTAATTTCCGCCTTGACGAACTGCAGGCGGCTCTTCTGGCCGTCAAGCTGAAGTACCTCGATCAGTGGACGGAGCAGCGGATCAACAATGCCAAGCAGTATGATGCCCTCTTTCGCGAAAGAAGCTTGGAGGACCGGATCCGGCTTCCAGATATTCCCAAGAATGAACGGCACGCATTCAATCAGTATGTGATTAGAGCCCCAAGGCGAGATGAGCTGGGCCATTTTCTGGAGTCCCGAGGGATCGGGCACGATATCTACTACCCCATGCCGCTCCACCTTCAGATCTGCTTCGAGTATCTTGGGTACAAGACGGGGGATATGCCGGCATCCGAACAGGCCGCTAGGGAGGCATTGGCCCTACCAATCTATCCGGAACTGACCCAGCCGATGCTGGAATATGTGGTGGATGCCTTCCAAGCGTTCTACGGGCTGTGATCTTCCTGAGCAGCCCTTGAAAACAAGACGACGGGATAGCTTATTCAGGATGGAATGGAAAAGGAGGGATGAAGGACGTGCGGTTAACCGGTAAGGTAAAATGGTTTAATGACAGCAAGGGATACGGCTTCATTGAGCGATCGGATGGCGACGACGTCTTTGTGCATTATTCCGCCATCCAGGGCTCCGGCTTCAAGACATTGGCCGAGGGTCAGGAAGTCGAGTTTGAGGTCGTCGATGGTCCAAAAGGAAAACAGGCGGCGAATGTTATCAGGCTGTAATTCCGACCTGCTGCAATGAACAGAACGCCCCCCGTGACTTGTCTCGCGGGGGGCGTTCTTCTTCAACTGAAAGGCTGATCGCTGAAAGCTGAACGTTCAGTTCTCTGCCTGATTGATAGCCGTGAGCAGCCAGGGATTCGGCCCGACCGGGCGCGTCACGGTCCAGTACTCTTCAAACTTCACAGGGTCGGTGCGGCTGCCTTCCACGACTTGGGCAGTCCCTTCGTCGACGGTGTAATCCAGAAGGTTCGCTAAGAAGCGAACAGTCACGTAATCCTGCCCTTGCTCCTGCCACGCCTCTGTCAGTTCGACGGAGCGGACTGCAATATTTTCCAGGCGGTTGATCTTTCGTTCGTTCTTGAGCCGCATCACATCTGCGCCAAGCTGCGTGTACATCTGTGACGTGAGGATCACACGGACCGGCTCCAGATCGCGATTTGCCCAAGCCGCTTGGACCTTGAAAAAGAGATCGGTGATCGCCTCCCGGAAGCGCCCCTCCTCAAAACCAGGGTCCATCTGGCGGATGTACGCCAGGCCTTGGTCCACATCGGTCTCTCGGGTCATCGTTGCCTGCGAAGCTGCGCCCTGGTAGGACTCCGGCTCACGTTCGCCCCACGCCATGCGCTGATACGACCCCTCGGTTGGCGTCGGTTGCGACCGTTGCTTGACCACCCAGTAGATCGCCAAGCCGATCCCGCCCAGGATAACCAGGTCCATCAAGCCAAACCCTCCACCCATGCCGCCATAGCCGCCGAAGCCCAAGCTCCGGAACAACATTCCGCCGAGAAACCCACCAACCAAGCCTCCCGCCAGGCTCCGCATGAAGCCGCCCCCTGGCGATGGGGGTATCGGGCTCGCATAGGGGCTCCTCGGCTCAGTCTGCGGCTGAGTGGGAGTTGTCGGCCTATAGTAGTTGCGGCTCGGGCTGGAGAAGCTGCGGGAACCACGGCTCCCAAAGCTGCCACCACCGCCTACCCGCGCCGATGTCTCAGTTCCTGTGACCAATAGCGCGAAAATTACCGCAAGAACAATTATCCCCAAGCATTGTCCGTACTTCCGTATCATGTGCGTCCTCCTGTTGCTGCGCCCCACTCCGTGGGTATTATAACTGACAATGCCTATTATCAGCGATCCTCTCTGGCCGTGCAAGCAAAAAGCCGCCTTATCGTTGCTGGTGGAATAGGTCGCAGCAGCCAGGCAAAAACAAAAATGGCAGCGGAGGATTATTCCGCTGCCTCACGGGCCCACTCGAGCCTTTCGTCCATGCGGTGGGCGAGCCGCCATAACGCTTTGCCGCGGTGGTCGAGATATCTCTTCACCTGCGCGGCGACTCGCCCTCCATGGGGATCGGAGGCCGATCCTTCACGTTGGGTGATTCAACGCTCCGGCCGGGACCAGGCAGGAACCCTCGACGACGCTGTCGGAGGTCCAGGATGACGTTGCGCATCTCGGTCTCAAACCGATCTTCGAACAGGGCAAGGCGGGCCTGTTGCTCCGGATTCAAGATCGACCGCAGCCCGCCCTTGATGGCTTGCTCGCGTCCTCTGAAGTCGGTTTCCATGCGATCCAACTGGTCGAGTTTCGTCTTGATCTCCTCATCTCGCAAGGGTCGCTGCTTCAAAAGCTCTGCCAGCTCATTCCGGAGCACGTGCTGCCGCCAGTGGAATTCGCGGCGTGAAGCCTCCAATTGGGCCAGTTTCGGGAAGAGCTTGGCGGCTTGATCTTCATCCAGGTTGAGCGCCTCGGTCATCTTCCAGATCTTGATGGTCTCGATCAAGCGCCTTCCGTCCGGTGCGCCAGGCGGCCTTGGGGCGACAGGCGCGACCGGCTGCGCCATGGCTTGAGAGACCAGGCCAAGCAGCCAGAGCACCGCCGCGGCGGCGGCAATAATAGACCAGGACCGGACCGAGTAAGGCTCTTGTAGTTGTTTCATGACGCTGACCATTGAAGATGACTCAGGTGATCCAGCACGACCTGCCGCTCCTTCTCGTCGAGCGAGGCGAGCGAGTCCGATGGGTCAGTCTCCGGACGCAGGACCCAGGCCGTTTCGAGTCGGTCCGCAATCTCATCAACCCAGCGGAGCCGCTGAATCGCTGCCACCAGGGTCGAGGGCTCCTCAACGACCTCTCCAGCCACCATAAGCGGTTCACCGGACTGATGGTTTCCGTCATCGGGACGAGGGAGCATTGCCGCATTGCGCGCTGCGCCATTCTGACCCACAACCTTTTCCGTCGACACTGGCGCTGCCTGGCGATCCGTCCTGCCGGGCAAAAAGCCCGGCAACCGGACGATGACAAATATTGAAACGGCCGCTACAGCCAGGCCGGCGATAAGGCGTGGCCGGAAAGTAAACCACGACCCTACGCCAGCCAACCAAGCGGGGGATGTTGGCTTTGACTGATGTGTAAGTGTCTCCTGCTCGATTCGATGCTTCAGCGAAGGCAGGAACTCTTCCCAAAAGTCCGGCGACGGCTCAGGCACCGGGTCGACCCGCACAAGCGCCAAAAGATCGTGATAGGCGGAGAACTCAACGGTGCAGGTCGCACAGTCATGAAGATGGGTGAGGACCTCAGCGCGCTGCGCCGGCGGCAGCTCTCCCTCAATTAACTCCAACAGCCTGCACTCAACATCATCGCATCTCATGACGACAATGATCCTTCCCCCTCACATGCCTTCGCGCCAGTGTGCCAGCTTGCGCCGCAACGCTTGTACCGCGTGAAAATAGTGTACCTTGGCCGTCGCCTCGGAGACCCCCAGGATTTCGGCGATCTCACGGTGTGCGAGGTGATGATGGACCCGCAACGTCAGACTCGCCCGCTGTTGCGGTGGAAGCGTCTCGATGGCGCGGGCGAGCGCATCCGCCTGTTCCCTTTCCTCTAGCCGTGCGAGCGACCCCTCCGACGAATCGACCGGATCAGGATGCTGGTCAACCGCGGCGTAGAGGGATCGCGAGCCCCGGCTCAAATGGTTGAGGCAGAGATTCACGACGATCCGGTACAGCCACGTAGAAAAGCTGGAACGGCGATCAAACCGACTCAAATTCCGATATACTTGCAAGAAGGCCTCCTGCGACACGTCCCGCGCATCTTCCGCGTTCCTGGTCATCCGGTAGGCCAAGTTGTATGCCTCCCGCTGGCGCTTTCGGACCAGTTCGTCGAACGCCGTCCCATCGCCCTGCAAGAATCGATCGATCAGTTCGAAATCTGCCCCGCGCAAGGCCTTTGTCTCTCACCGAGAGTCATCCCCCGTCCGATCGGCCCACCCCAATAATGATGCTCTTGCAGGGTACGTTTCTTGGATCTGTCTCTTAGAATGGCTGAGCCGCTCGAACGTTTAATGCCCGGCTTTACTTCTTCCGACGCTGGTGCCTGGTCCGCTTCAGCAGTTTCTTGTGTTTGTGCTTACTCATCTTTTGTCGACGCTTCTTGACTACGCTTCCCACTCACATCCCCCCTTTCTGTTGTTACGCCCGCTCAGCCAATCCGCTCTCCGGAGTTGTGGGAGCGGTCTTCGTATCCCGTTTGATCTGAAATTTCTCCAGCCGATACTGTAGTGTCCGGTAGCTCAAGCCCAGCAGGCGCGCCGCCTTGGTGATCACCCAATCGGACTTCTCCATGGCCTGCAGGATCAAGTCACGCTCCAGCGCCTCAAAAGAGATCCCCTGATCGGGAATCTCAATCGCAAACTTGGAGCCTGGAGCGCTCGAGGGAACAGGCTGGGCCGGGAGGTCAAAGAAACGAACCTCGATCGGAAGATCGTAATGCTTAATTTCAGGGCCTTCAGAGAGCAGGATTGCCCGCTCGACTACCGCCTCCAGTTGCCGGACATTGCCGGGCCAGTGGTAGTTCAAAAGGAGCCGCATAGCCCCGTTGCTGATTCCTTGGATCGGCTTTCTTGCGCTCTCACCGTGTTTTTTGATGAAATACTCGACGAGTTGAGGGATGTCGGTGCTTCGCTCGCGGAGGGGCGGGATCACGATGGAGACAACGTTCAGCCGATAGAACAGGTCCTCCCGAAGGATACCATCTTTGACCGCCTCAACAGGATCCCGATTGGTCGCGGCGATGACGCGCACATCAACGCCGATCTCCTGCTTTCCCCCCAGTCGCCTGAACGTCTCTCCCTGCAGGACACGCAGGAATTTTGCCTGGATCGGCAGTTGCATCTCGGCGACTTCATCCAGGAAGATGGTTCCGCTGTTCGCCAGCTCAAAGCAGCCGGCCCTCCGGTCTACTGCTCCCGTAAACGCGCCCCGTTCATGGCCGAAGATCTCACTCTCCAGCAGACTCTCCGGTATGGCCGCGCAGTTGACCGCAATAAATGGGCGATCTCTGCGTGGACTTTGTCGATGGATGGTCCTGGCGATCAACTCCTTCCCGGTTCCGCTCTCCCCGATAAGGAGTACGGTAGAGTTGCTGCTGGAGACCTTTCGGATCTTTTCGAAGACCTCCTGCATCCGGAAGTGACTGCCCACGATCCCTTCGATGCGAAAATGCTCCTCTACCTGCTGTCGCAACAACCGATTTTCCCGGCTCAACTGAATACGCTCGAAGGCCCTTCTCACGGTAAGAAGCAGCTCGTCCCGTTCGAGCGGCTTGGTCAGATAGTCGAAGGCGCCCTTCTTGAGCGCCTGCTCGGCCGAATCGAGCGAGCCATAGGCGGTCATAAGAATGACCAGAGTGGGAGGGTCGTCTCGGATCAGCCGCTCCACAAGCGCCAGGCCATCGGTCCCCGGCATTCGAAGATCGGTCAGAACCAGGTCATACGACTTCTCCTGACAGCGCCGTAAGGCCTCTGTTCCTCCCGGCGCCGTTTCGACCGAATAGCCTTCAGTCGACAGGATAGTTCGAAGGATCTCCCGCTGGGGGCCCTCGTCGTCCACTACCAGGATCCGTCCCCCCCGCATCAGACCTGCTCCTCCACAGGCAGGCGGATGCTCACCGTAGTGCCCTGATCGCGAACGCTGTCCAACATGATCGCCCCTCCATGCTCCTCCACGATCTTCTTTGTCAGCGCCAATCCCAGCCCGATCCCGACCTCCTTCGTGGTAAAGTACGGCTCGAACACCCTCGGCAGGTCTTCGGAGGGAATCCCGCAGCCGGTGTCCTGGAAGCGAACCTCGATCCACCGTCCGCCCCCGGTCCCATCTGTCAGTCCGGTAGCGATCGCCAGCTTCCCTCCCTGAGGCATAGCCTGGAGAGCATTCACCAGGACATTGACGAAGCAGGTTCTGATCTGCTCCCCGTCTACCGACAGTATCGGTAATGCTTCCAGAGAGCCGCAATCGATTTCGATCCCCTGTTCTTCGGCCTTACCGCTGACCATCTTGACCACATCATGGAGCAACGAGGTCAGATCGCATGGGCGCGGCTGAAGCTTGAGCGGCTTCCCGTAGGTCAGGAAGTTGGTAATCATCGTATTCAGGCGATGGATCTCGCTTTTCACCCATGAGACCAGATAGGTGAACTCCTCGCGTAAGCGGGGGTCGGCGGGTGAAAAGCGACTCTGCAGATGATCGATGCTCAGGTTGATGAAGTTCAACGGATTGCGGATTTCGTGCGCGATGCCCGAGGCCAATTGGCCAATACTGGAGAGGCGCTCGGCCTGATGCAGGCGCTGCTCCAGCTCCTTGTTCGCCCGCAGTTTTTGCACCATGTCGTTGAAGCTCGCAGTCAGCTCGCCGATCTCATCGTGACGCTCGACCGGTAAGGTATCTCGGAGATCGCCCTGGGCCACTCGGCGTGCCGCCTGAACCACCTGATCGATCGGTCTGGTGTACTTCCAGGATAGTATGAGGGAGGCCGCCATCCCGAGACCAAAGACCAGTACGGTGGCAATCAGCCGTTTAATGAAGTTGAGTCGCGAGATTTGAGCAAAATCATCCAGTACCATGGTGATCAGGGCATAACCCATCCGCTGATTGCCGACCACGATCGGCACAATCAGGTTGTAGTTCTTTTGACCTCGCTCGGTTTTCAGCGTCTCCCCCAGTCTGGCGGTAATGAACAGGTCCCGGTGACTGGGGTCGATCGTTGCGCCCACTCGCTTCGGATTGCTGCTGGCGATGACCTCCTTCTCATTGCTGATGATCGAGATCTCATTGACCCCTTTTTGTTGCAGGCGGTTGACATAATCCTGGAGACGCGCCTCGTCTGTCCGCTCCTTGGAGGTGAGGCGCTCCACGCTGATCTGAATGGCGGTGGACAGATCCATCGTGTGCTTCTCCACTTGCTCGACGAGCGCCAGCTCCGCGTGCCAATACAGCACGAACAGCGAGGCGAGCGTCAGCAGCAAGAGGGAGAACATCATCAGCAGCAGCTTCGCCCTCAGCCCAAGACTATCAAACAACCCCTTCACCTTCAGACCCTCCTTGCGCCCGTACAACATAGCAGGGCGCGACAATGCGAGCTTAGCTTATCGGAAATAGAGAGTCTTGTAAAGCCGATAGGGGCTCCCACATAGGAAACGGAACAGACATCGTACCTCCCTCTGCGGGAGCATGGGGTCACCCACTTGGTGAGGTGTACACCTCACCCACCCCTTCACTATCGAGGAGTGTAGCGTCGCAGAAGGGGTCAGGTCGATGTTGGAGATCGAAACGGACAGCAAATCTGGCTTGACATCGGGCGCGCCGGTACGATAGCTTCCATCTGGCTACACGAAGGCACCACGTGAGGAGGTATAATGGCTGTTTTTCGCATCAGGGTTAACCACGAGAATCTCAAATTCAGTTCGGCCCACTTTGTGCTTTTCGGCAATGGTCAGTGTGAGTCGCTTCACGGTCACAACTATAGGGCCTGGGTAGAGCTGGAAGGGTCGCTCCAGCCGAGCGACTACGTTATGGATTTCCTCGCGGTGAAGCCGCTTCTCAAAGAGATCTGCGAGCATCTGGACCACCGAGTCCTGCTGCCGACCGAAAATGACGATTTGAAAATCACGCAGAGCGGCTCGGTCGTCGGCGCGATCTATGGCAAAAAGCAGTACAGCTTTCCGGCGGAAGATGTGCTGCTGCTGCCGATCCATAACGCCACCGCAGAACTGCTGGCCCGATATATCTGCGGCGAGTTGAAGGCCGAGATCAAGAGCCGATACGGGGGCGAAGGGGTGGCCACAATCAGGGTGGGCGTGCAGGAATCGTTCGGACAGGAGGCCTCGTACGAAGAGACCTTCTAAATTTCTGCCCTTATGCGGATCAGATCCTGCCGTGTGATCGTTCCGCTGTGCAGCGCGGTGGCGAGCAGCACCCCGGACGCACCGGCGCGGCGGAGGAGTACAAGCTCCGCGACTGACGCGATTCCGCCGCCCACGATGAATCGCATGCCGAGCGCGGCTGTCGTGACCCTGCCGAGCAGTTCCGCGTCTGCCTCGCCGCCCGCGCCGATCTTATCCATCCTTAGGAGAATGACCTCACGAAATCCGAGTGATAGCAGACGGCCGGCGATCACGCCAGGGTCCTTTGACTCCGTTGAGGGTTCTCGCCAGATCACGGCTTTCGCGTTGAGGTCGAGGCTGAAGAGCGTTCTCTCGGCTCCCAGTGCGGCGAGGAGGACTGATGCCGAACTGAGCCTCGTCAGCGACTCGGAGGCGATAATGACCTTCTGCGCACCCGTATCCAGCAGCCGCCTCGCCTGCAGGACGTTGTGAATGCCGGCATCGACCAGCAGTTCAAGCTGCGGCTCAGAGGCCGCCATTGTGCCGATGATGGCCAGATTGTCGCCGTTCCCCATGATGGCATCGAGATCGGCAACGTAGACCAGATCGCACTCGAGGGTTTCACGGTATGCCCGCAACAGGGCGACGGGATCGGCGCCTTGCAGCAGCACGCTCCGGATCGGTCTGTAGGCCGACCGCTCTCCGCGGCGAGCATGGACTGCGACCCCTCCCATGATATCGATAACGGGTATGACCTGCATGGCAATGATCGCTGTTCCTCCACGATGAAGATCGTCGTGCATGAATCTATCACGGCCGGCGGGTTAGGTGAAAGCCCGGTTCCGCCGACGCTGCTGGCAGAAGGGCGCATGATGCTTGAGGCGCTGCTCGCCGATCTGCTTGACCTTCAGGAGCACCAGCTTGCCGTACAGGTCGATCGGCGGCACCTCCCGCGGTTGCGTACTCGTCCCGGCCTTCAGGTTGTTGACAGCGGGCACAGTTACGCTCAATGCTTCCGACAGATGGTCGATGGGGCGGATGCCGTGTTCCTGATCGCCCCGGAAACAGGCGGCCGGCTCGAAACGATGACGGCGATGGTTGAGGGTCGCTGTAAGTTGGTATTAGGATCCAGCGCCGCCGGTGTCAAAGTGGCCGGCAACAAGATGCGGACATACCGGCTGTTGAAGGCGCACGGTATCTCCACCCCCAGGACGCTCCGCCTTCGGCCTGCTGATGACCCGGCGTCGATTGGCCGGGAGCTTGGCTACCCTGTGGTGATCAAACCGATTGACGGGGTGGGATGTCACAGCGTTTTTGTCGCAACCCGGCCATCGGAATTCGAACGGACGATCGCAGCGGCCAAGCAGAAGGCGCCGGGCGTGACACTCCTCGCACAGGCCTACATCGACGGTGTTGCCGCCAGCGTCTCGCTCCTCACCGATGGTAGCCGATCTCTCCCCCTGACCCTCAACCTCCAGGAGATCAGAGGGCGGAGCAGGCTCAGGTATCACGGAGGTCTGATCCCGTTTGAGCACCCGCTCCGGGCCCTGGCGTTCCGTCTGGTCGAGGAGGTCGTACAGGCGGTTCCCGGCCTCAAGGGGTACGTCGGGGTCGATCTGGTCCTGGCCGACCACGACGCGGTGGTCATTGAGGTAAATCCTCGCATCACAACCTCGTATGTCGGGGTCCGACAGGTTCTTCGGCAGAATCCGGCGGCCCTGATTCTTGACGCAGTGGCAGGCAAGCTTCCGAACGCTGCAGAAATCGATATTATCGGATCGGCGCGGTTTACGACGCGCGCCTGTGGCGCGAGCGCCACGAGGAGGCGGCAGTGATCCGGGTCGTCGGATGGGACATCGGCGGCGCCAACGTGAAGGCCGCCCGTCTGCTGTTCACGGACGGACGCGCTGAGAGCGGGCGTACGGTTCGCCGCTATTTCGAGCTGTGGAATCACAGCAGTAGTCTCCGCCCGCTCCTCCAGGAGATCCAGGGCGATCTTGGGCCGGCCGATGCGATGGTATTAACCATGACCGGAGAGCTGTGCGATGCGTTCGATGACAGGGCCGAAGGGGTGGCACGGATCATCGACGCAGTGCGAGAAGGGGCCCCCGGGATCCCGCTGTATGCCGTCGATCTCGATAGTCGGCTCGTTCGCGTGGACGGGGGGAAGGTGGATCTCCTCGCCATCGCGGCGACGAACTGGATCGCCGAGGCGTTGGTCCTCGCAAACCGGCAACCGGACTGCCTGATGGTGGATATCGGCAGCACCACCACCGATCTGATTCCGATCCTGGACGGGAAGATCGCCGCACAGGGCAAACGGGACATCGAACGGTTGGCGCGTGGGGAGCTGATCTACACGGGCGCGCTCCGCACGCCTGTCGCCGCTATCACGTCCCACATCCCCGTGCGAGGAGCGGTCTGCCGGACTTCAGCCGAATACTTCGCCATCTCAGCAGATGTGTATCTGGCATTAGGCAGGCTCAAGCCGGAAGACTATACCTGCGCAACGCCCGACGGCCGCGGGAAGACGAAGGAGGACGCGCTTCGCCGCCTGGCCAGAGTGGCCTGTGAAGACAGTCAGCATCTCACGGCCGGAGAGCTTCACGGTATAGCCGCCTATATTGCCGAGCAACAGATTCAACAGATTACCGAGGGGATGTTGCAAGTGCTGTCCAGGTTCGAGAACGGCCTCCATCTCCCTGTGGTGCCGGTGGGGATCGGCGCCTTCCTGGGCGAGGCCTGCGCACAGCGGCTGAACCTTTCGACGTGTGATCCTCCGGTACTCAGCGACAGAGGATCTGTGGTGTTAAGTCCATGCGCGGCAGCCGCCTACCTCTTGGGGGAGACGCTCTCTCGTGGATAGGCGTTCAACGTAGCAATAAGCTGCAGCGGCGCCTCGACCCTGGAACTATCTTATGCCTTACAACGGGAGCCAACCGTTAGCTTCATTGCTTGGTTCGGCTATTCAGAGAGTATTTTGATGATATGCCTTGCAAGACTTTCTTTGATTTCTCGATGTCGTGGAATTGGCTGTGATGCTTTACTTGTCGGATTGTGATACCAGTCGTGATTCGCGTCATGCCGGAGAAGCACGCAACCCTTTCGTTTAGGGGTTCTGATCAGATCGATCCGTTTCATTTGACCACGAGTTCACCAATCCTGCGGACGCCTGGGATATTCCCGCTGGTAAGTTCGTTGTAAATATCTTTGAGGCTCTCCTTCAGTTCGGGAAGGCTTTCGCCCTGCGAACGATAGTCAGGGTATTCCTCAAGCCACCCGATCCACATTTCATCTTCTTTGTAATAGATGAATTTTATCAGTAGTGTCCCAACGTTGAATCCGGAACGTGTGTTAACCTACTGATAACGCTGAGGTCGTATCCCACAATGACATTTTTCGATTTGAAATTCTT
>JAGWQH010000092.1 GCA_028870115.1 Candidatus Methylomirabilota bacterium | reverse complement strand
TGCGCCGGCAACCTGTCGCAGGCGGCGGCTCAGCTCGGCATCTCCCGCAGCACGCTGTACCGCAAGCTGGAGCAGTTTGGGCTGAAACGGCAGATCCAGATTGACTCACCGTGAGACAGGTGTCGTCGGACAGGTGTTGCATAATAGAACGTTCTAATGAAAATTAACTAGAAATTATTTAGAAATCGATTGGGTCTTCTCGAAGTCATTGTCCGAACTTCTTAATTTCACAGGTGAAAGCAGACTGGATTCACATTCTAACGACGTTTGGCACCATCTTTGCCTTTTGACATCTTAGAATGAGTAGAAGGACGGGCGTCAGCGGGGTCGGGTTATTAAAGATCTCGGGAGGTAAAAAGGACTTGACAGGGGTTCCGGGGGCGACATATGCTAATAACCTCTTAGAACGGGGTTTCCGAAGAGCGATGCTTCTGGAGCAACAACGACCTCAAACTTTAACCTGTTACGTCAGTGGCGGCAAAGGAGGTGAGAATCGGCGTCAACAGAAAGCAAGAGGATGTGTAGTTCCACGGGTAGTATAGTCTACGTAATGTAATTGATCAGAGTGTATTGAGCAGAGTGTAAGGAGGAACAATCGAATGGCACAGTACAGGACAGAAGCCGCACCCGCTAAGCGTGCTGAGTCGGCTGAACAGATGTTTGGCTGGGGCACCTTCTTTAAATGCCAGGTAGCTATCAGCATCTTCTACATCCTGATTCGCATTTACCAACAGTATTTCTCGTGGTCGAAAGGCCTTGACTTCTTCTCTGAGGACTTCCGGGTCTACTGGTGGAACATGCTCATCGGCGAGTTGATCATTGAGGCGTCGGTGCTGACCTTCACCTTGGGCTATATCTGGAAGACTCGTGATCGGAATCTGGATCGCATCACGCCGGAGGAGGAGCTGAGGCGGTTCTGGGGTCTCGGGATGTGGATCGTGACGTTTGCCTGGGCCGTCTATTGGGGCGCCAGCTTCTTTACCGAGCAGGACGGGACGTGGCACCAGACCGTTATCCGCGATACGGACTTTACGCCGAGCCACATCATCGAGTTCTACCTCAGCTACCCGATCTACATTATCATCGGGATTAACGCCTACATGTGGGCCAGGACTCGACTCCCCCTGTTTGCTAAGGCGCACTCTCTACCGTTCATCCTGACGGTCGGTGGCCCTGCAATGATCTTTGTGAATGTGGCGCTGAACGAGTGGGGCCACACCTTCTGGATCATGGAGGAGCTGTTCGTGGCGCCGCTACATTGGGGCTTTGTCACGCTCGGTTGGTGTCTTTTTGGGGTGTATGGCGTGGCGGCGGCCATGTGCCCGCGCATCGTTGAACTGCTTAAGATCACAAGCGATAATAAAATAGTGGCTGGGTGGGCCTCAAAATCGGCCTCGTAACGACACACGTTGAGGATCGTTTGTTGAAGGTCCTCGAAGTTCACATAGCCAATAAGTGGAGGGGGGGTGGTAATTCCGCCCCCCTCCCTTCAAGGAGAGGAAGAGCTTATGGCGCTCTTGACACAATCGCAAGCTCTAAGCCTGGAACGGAAGTTCGATATTATCGTTATAGTTGCCGCGTTCACGGGCACGGTTGCGGGGTATCACATTCACCAGATGCTGACCGTCGGCGACTGGGACTTCTGGCTGGATTGGAAGGATCGGCGCTGGTGGGTCACGTTGACACCGATCCTGTTGATCACCTTTCCTGCCGCGACGCAATATTTCATGTGGGAGAAGATGCGGCTTCCAATCGGCGCCACCTTTTGCGTTATGACGCTTCACTTCGGTCAATGGATGAATAGGGTCTTCAACTTCTATATGTGGGCTTGGTTTCCGGTCACTTTTACCACTCCGGGTCTGATGATCCCCAGCGCGATTTTTCTGGACGTGACACTTATGATGACAGGGAGCTACATGTTTACGGCGCTGTTCGGCGGCATGGGGTGGTCCCTCTTGTTCTATCCCTCGAACTGGACCTGGCTCGCGCCGTTTCACTTGGCTGTGAAGCATCCAAGCGGACCGCTCATGTCGATCGCTGATCTGATGGGGATGGAGTATGTGCGCTCCGCCACGCCCGAATACATCAGGATCGTAGAACGGGGGACGCTGCGGACCTTCGGAAGGGATGTCACACCGGTCTCCTCGTTCTTCGCCGGGTTCATCAGCGGGATCATATACCTCTGGTGGGTGTGGATGGGGAAGGTGATCAGTAGGCCAGTATGGCTCTCGCGGACGTAGCTGTCATCAACGCGTACCGTGGTGGTTCCTGAAGCCAGCTATAACTCAAGAGAGTCAAGACAAGGCTCCACGTGGCGCTGCGGTGCGAACGAGTTGACCCTTACCCACAAGTTGGCAGGAGGATAATAATGAGGATAGGACGAGCGGCGTTGTCGGCGATCGTGATTGGATCGATCGCCGTGTCCGCTGGAACGGCATGGGCTCATGGTGAGCGGTCGCAGGAGCCGTTTATGCGGATGCGTACGATAACGTTCTACGATACTAACTGGTCAAAAACGCGGGTGAAGCCCGGTGAGACGATGGAACTCTCCGGGAAGTTCCATGCATTCAGTGAATGGCCGAGGGCCGTCTATCACCCCGATTCAATCTTTCTCCACTTCTCGGTGCCGGGGCCATCAATGCTCAAGAAGGAAGCATGGATGAATGGCATGCCCGTGATCAACTCCACCAAGGCTAAGCTTGGCGGCGACTACGATTATAAAGAGGTGATTATGGGGCGGGTCACCGGGACCTATCACGTTCACCCGATGGTGAATATCGAAGGTGGAGGGCCCCTGGTTGGTGGAGGTCAATTTGTTACTGTTGATGGCGATTGGAGCAACTTTACAAATAACGTCACCACCATCTCCGGTGAGACGATCGACATGGAACGCTTTGGGCTTGGGAGGGTCGTCGGCTGGTGGGCCCTATGGGCCTTCATCGGAATATTCTGGTTGGTGTGGTGGGTAAGGCGGCCGTTTGTGCGACGTCTATTCCAGGTGGGGGTCGTACCTGAGGAAGACCTTGTGAGCCCGGGCGATAAGACGGTGGGACTCGTGCTCATGGTCGCGACGGTCCTCATAGTGGCCATTGGCTATGTTACGACCAATGGTGCCTACCCCATCACGATTCCACTCCAGACTGGTCGGATGGATACCCCTGACCTCAAGGCCACGACGGCGTTTACCCCGTACGCTCAAGCCACCGTGAAGGTCAGGCCTATCACCGCAGTCTATACCGTGCCTGGGCGGTCTCTTGGGATGGTGTTGGAGGTTACGAACGGCTCGAGCCGGCCTCAGCAGTTGGGGGGATTCATTACGGCTAATCTGCAGTTCCGGGATCCGGCTTTGTTTCCCGATTCGCGGCTTAAGATCAAGGTGGAGCCTGCCGGCCCCATTAATCCTGGCCAGACCGCCACGTTATCGGTAGATGCCACCGACGCGGAATGGGAGTATCAGAGGTTGGCCGAGTTGATCTATGACTCAGACAGCCGGTACGGCGGCCTGGCGGAGTTCTTTGATGCTGATAAGAACCGGCAGATTGTTGAGGTTGGTGGTCCCGTGATCCCGTCCTTTGAGGGTGGCGCAACTGCCTTGTCGGGCGGCGGCAAGTGGCGACCAACTACCCAATACAAATAGCGGAAGGAGAGAGACGATCATGGAATTTGCTGCGCAAGGGATGAACATTGCTTTGCTTGTTATGCTGATATTTGTCCTCATGACTCTGGTGAACCAGGCATAGGCGGTGGCGGGGGGGGAGGGGTTCCATCCTCTGGGTTCCGATATCGGGGATTTCAGTGGGTGGGACCCCCACCGCAACGTCGTTCCCATGTTACCGACACCGACGTGAGGAGAAGGCGAGAACGCCAAGAAGGGACGAGGGAGAAGAAGGTAGAAGGCATGAAGTATGTAGCTGCGATTGGGTGTGCGGTTCTAATGGCGGCGGCCGGAGCGTCGCAAGCATGGGCTCACGGTGGAGGTGGCATGGGCGGGATCACCGAGAACGATCTCTGCTCGATGGAAAAGGGGCAGTATTTCGTCCACTTCAGCGCCTATCAGCATGCGCCTGCGGGAGGGGCCTCTCAGCTTGCTCAGCTCAAGGAACTTAAGGATGCGGATCTGAAGCGGTACCTGGATGCGATGAAGGAAGAGTTTCAGTCCTACTGCCGGGATATTCCGAGAACGGGAAAGGCGACGTTGACCTTTGACCTCATCAGTGATGTCCTTCGACGGATCCCGGTGGCGGTTCGGGTTGTCGAGGCTTCGGAGCGTGGTGACTCCGAAACGGTCCTGTATGTCCCCCAACAAGTCTATCCTTCTGGCGTGGTGAAAGCGGAGACGGATTTTGCGCGGGCGGGGAAATATAGAGCTGTTGTGGAAGTTGAGGAGCATGGCGGATCCCACGCTGGAGGCGCCGTCGAGGCGGTCAGTCAGAAACACGCCAGCACGGCAGAGGAGGAGACGTACCATGCCCACGACTCGACCTTCAGCTTTCCCTTCACCGTTGGGTTGAAGACGACTAAGAAGGGCGGTGGCACCTCGGCCATGATGGGCAATCCGGCTATCCTGGTGACGGCTGCTGCCGGTGTGGCTATCGGTGCCGTACTCTATGTAAGACGAAAGAAGAAGGCCGCCTGAATCCGATATAATAAAACCGGCTAAAAAAGTAACCCTCTCACGATAGAGTGAATGTTCGTGAGAGGGTTTTTATTTGCTGGAAGAGTAGAGTACTGTTGTGAACCGAAGTTCGGCTTATCAGTTAAGCCGGTGGCGCCGGTGGCGCCGGCGCACCGGGCGCAGCAGCAGCTTCAGTGCTTGCCGCCTCGGCGGGCGCTTCAGCAGTAGCCGGCCGCGGTGGCTCCAAGGCCACGACCTTCCCAGCCATCACGTCGTCCAACTCCTCCGCGAAGAGGGTTTCGCGCTCGATCAGGGCTTTTGCCACCCGCTGCAGCTTCTCCCGGTTTGCCTCGATCGTCTGGCGGGCTACCTGGTAGCACTCATCGATGATGCGGCGGACCTCCTGGTCGATCTGGAAGGCGATCTCTTCACTATAGTTTCGGCTGTCGATCATATCGCGGCCGAGAAAGACCGGCCCGCCCTGCCTGCCCAGCGTGACAGGACCGAGCTTGTCCGACATGCCGAAGTTAGTCACCATTCGGCGAACCATGTTGGTGGCTTGTTCAAAGTCATTTGAGGCTCCGGTGGTAATCTCGCCAAAGACCAAATCCTCCGCGACGCGGCCACCCATGCCGACACTGACCTCCGCCAGCAGTTCAGACCGCGTGCGGGTGTATCGATCCTCCGGAGGGGCCCCCATCACATAGCCGAGCGCCATCCCGCGCGAGACAATCGTCACTTTATGGGGCGGATCGGCCTTGGGAAGGAGCTTCCGCAAAATGGCGTGACCGGCCTCATGGTAGGCTACCATCTCGCGCTCCTTTGGAGTCAAGGCGCGACTGCGCCGCAAGGGCCCGGCGATCACGCGCTCGACCGCCTCGTCAAAGTCGACCATGCTGACGCGGTCCTTGTCGCGTCGGGCGGCGAGGAGCGCACCCTCATTCACCACGCTGGCAAGATCCGCTCCAGAAAATCCTGGCGTCTGCTTGGCGAGTACGTCGACGTTCACGTCCGGCGCCAGCGGTATCTCGCGCAAGTGCACCTGCAAGATCGCCTTGCGACCTTTGCTATCCGGGTTGTCCACGATGATGCGCCGGTCAAACCGCCCTGGGCGCAGCAGCGCAGGATCGAGGATGTCAGGCCGATTGGTGGCGGCGATCACAATGATTCCGATATTGGCCTCGAAGCCGTCCATCGCCACCAGCAGCTGGTTCAACGTCTGCTCGCGCTCATCGTTGCCGCCGCCGAGGCCCGCCCCACGGTGGCGGCCCACCGCATCAATCTCGTCGATGAAGACCAGGCAGGGGGCATTCTTCTTAGCCTGTTCGAACAGGTCGCGGACGCGGCTAGCGCCCACTCCCACGAAGACCTCCACGAACTCGGATCCAGACAGCGAGAAGAACGGAACCCCGGCCTCCCCGGCGACCGCCTTGGCGAGGAGCGTCTTTCCGCAGCCTGGAGGCCCCACGAGCAACAGGCCTCTGGGGATCTTGGCGTGCAGCGCCTGAAACTTTTGAGGGTGCTTCAAGAACTCGATGACCTCCAGCAACTCCTCCTTCGGCTCTTCCTCCCCGGCTACGTCCGCGAATGTCACCTTTGGCTTGGACGCATCGTGGAGTTTAGCCTTGGACTTGCCGAACGCCATCGGGCCTCCGCCACCGCCCATCTGCGATCGACGGCTCATCATCACAAACAGGCCGATAATCACGAGAAACGGCAAGAAGTTGAACAGGAGGCCCAGCCAGATTGAGCCGCCGGCTGGCGGTTCGATCGCAAAGCGGATCCCCTTCTTCTTTAACAGCTCTTGCAGTGGTTCCGTCGCCTCCTTACTGTAGACCGTCCGAAGGTGCTGTCCGGACGCGACATGGCCATAGATAGTATGGCTGTTTTCATTGAAGATTACCGTCCCGGCAATTTGCCCGGATTCCACTAAATCCATAAAGTCACTGAAGATGACCTGGGTGGAGGCTTTCTGGGGGTTCCAGTAGAACGGGAGGAAGGCTACGGCCGTGACCACGAGGACCAAGGCGACCACGCTCGCAACCTTTACGTAACGCTTGTTCACGGCATTGACCTCCTTTGTGTTACCCCACCGCCCCGAAGCCAGGCGTCCAGCATCGAGGACGTTATAAATGAGGGATAACACCTCCTTAGCTTAAAGTCTCTCATGTTACTCTCACTATGCTGATCAACCCACCGGTTCCTTCTCATCGGCCTGTCCATGTTTTCAATAACGGATAATAATGATAAGAGCGGACAACCTGTCCGGCTCTCTCTTTCAGCACCCAAGCGCTTGGCTGCGTCCACCGCTAACCAATACATAATTAGGGTAAAGCAAGCCTATAAGTTTGTCAAGCCCCACTTCTACAGGGTTGAAACAGTCTGAGGCTATGGAGGCTTGCGAAGGTCGAAACGGAGGTCGATGCGGACTGATTCGGAAAGGAACGTGTGTAATTTGTCTGTACGGCAGGTCGATCAAGCTTTTAGGCGTCTTTCAAGCTTCTGGTGTCGATTGCATCTGGCGCGTCATGTGATAAGCCGGATAGAAGGACGGTTGCCTGCTATGACGGCAAGGGTGAGGGCTATTTCTGATCGAACTCCTTCAGGGTCGAAGCGACGACTAACGTCTCAGATGTGATAAGGCCTGATCCGGCCATGTGCTTCATGATGCTATTTGCCGTGTCCATATCCTTCGCCTCCCATTCGAATACAACATCGTATTGGCCGTAGGTGACGTAAGCCGACTTCATCCCCTCGTAGCAGGCGGCAGGAAGATCGTGGGCCAGTTTGGACCATGCCCCTGGTTTTACCTTAGCTAATGTGACGAACTTCATGATTGGTTGCCCTCCCTTATTTCGCTGAGAACGGTTAGGTTGTGTGTCAACTGCCCTCTCTCGACGCAAGATTCAGACATGAACAATGTGCCGCCAGCAGGATGCCGAAGCTCGCCAGATGCCAACCAAATTGGGTGTCGCATCTGGCGAGCTTCGGCTGAGAGCCTGCCATTAATCTGTCGGCTAGAACAAGAGTTGTACCTCAGCGATCCCCTGGTGAACTAGCTCGCCATGCGTGCTATTGCTCACCCCGATAGTATTCTGGCCCGGCCGGACATCGGTGAGGATATAGTTAGCCCGCAATCGGACGGCGGGGTTGACATACCAGTTCAGACCGAGGGTGCCGGAACGCATCTCCATCGGCCGCTCGTTGGGATCCGCGGTGGGCGCATCAAATACGCCAGTGCGGTCATCGATCCGCATATGCTCGTAACGACCGATGGCCTGCAGGCCGTTGCGCTTGTTGCCGAAGACCCAGTAGCCGATCGTCCCATACCCACCCTGCATAATGAGGTTATCGAGCGGCTTCCCAGTGGCGCCCACCAATCCATCACGCTCCTGCGTGGAGTAGAGGTATTCGCCCTTGATCATAAACGGATAGAAGTCCCATACGATGTCGCCACCGCCGGTGACGCGGTTGCCGTTGATCAGGAAGCCGTTACTCGTGCCAATAAGGCCATCGCCGGCCAATCTCCAGTCGGTCGCCTGGAGCGGATTGAAGCGGTGAAACCGCTGGCCATTGGCGAGTTGCGCGACAGTGGTGACACCCTCTTCATCGGTCTCACCGTTCCCATTTACAATCCTGAAACTGCGGTAATCGGCATTCAGCGCGATGGTCAGATTCCCCAAAGGCATTGGAGGTGAAAAGGCAAATCGCCCAGCGAACTCCTTGTCGCCTTGAGAGGCGACACCGTTTTGGCACTGGTCGATCCGACCGCAGCCGTTAAAGATCCCCACCCCGTAGTAAAACGGCATGTTCATGATGGGGAGGTTGAGATTGCCCGACACTAAAGCGCCCAGTTGCAGACCCGGGGCAAGCGCTCTGGGGACGACCGCCCACTCGGCGAAGTCAAGATCGTAAGGAGCGGTGCTCTTCTCGAGGCTGAAGAAGTTCCGGAACTGCCCTACCTTCACCTGTGCCCAAGGGGCATACGTGTAGGCGACCCAGCCGTTTTCAAGCCGCGTCCCACCTGTAGTCGATACGTCTGTGTTGTGGCCTGGGTTTTCGGCAACTTTGCCGAAGGAGAATTCCGGCTCGATGTAGAAGTTGAAATCCTTGAAGACCTGCCCGCTCAAGATGATCCGGGTGCGGCGCTCCCTGAAGGTGCTCGGTTGGTGCCGCCTGGCTGCGGCGGCGTCTCCCGATGGGAAGTCCTCTTCTTTTCGCGACCCTTGAACTTGCATCCAAGTCTGGAGGTACCCGCCCAGGTTCAGTCGGAACTGGCCGTCGGCTGACTTCAGATAGAACCCTTTCCCGGGCTCATACCCGGTGAGCAGTGACGAAGCCGCGGTCTCGGCGGCCTTCTTCTCCACCTCCATCACGCGCCTGTCCGTCTCTGCCTGTTGCGTGGTCCGCTCCTGCCGCAGCCGTTGCACCTCCTGATGCAACTGCTGGAGTGATGTCTGTTGGTCCTCGTATCTCTGCTCGAGATCCTGCAACTTGTCGGCCCACGCTCCAACCGGGGCGAGCAGCAGAGCGCTGCCTAGGACGACACCACGAACCCACCACCTACTTTGAGCCATGATCCTCCTCCCTCTGCGTCATTAGGTTAACCACCGCGCTCCCGAACTCAGAGCGCTTTGCTGATGCGGGGACCGAAGTGACCCCGCCCTGATGAGACGATCCTTGCCTGGTGTACGCGGGCTTCCCTGCCGCCGGGGAGACCTGCGGCAGGGCCTAGACCTTATATCGGGCGCCACTATCGCACAGCCCGCGTCTCCCTGTCAAGGGTTTTCTTCGGCCGGCCCGGCCTCGCACCCGCGTACGCATTCTCTCGCTCTGCGCCTGGCCGTCGCGGGTTCTGGAAACCGGCCCGGGCGGCTCTTTCCGTTAAAAACGCCTGACCGGTAATGGGGGCGCAGGTGCGGAGCGGTATGCTGCTGTCGAGCATGCAGAGTGCGGAGTAGCGTGGCGATGGGATCCTGGTCACCGCCGGCCCGACGCGTGACCCGCCCGATTCGATCCGCTACTGGTGAGTGGTCGAACCGCTTTCAGCGTGCCGTACCGGGTCGAACGCATCCCAATCGAGACTGCCCTGCAGATGGGCGCGAATGACGGCGAGAGAGTCGAGGGCTGAAAGCACGGATGTGTATTCCTTGTGTGTCTCTTTTTCGACTTGACAGGTCTCATACGAGGACTGTATATTAAACCTATGGTGCACTCAGCCAACGGACCGAAACGTTCGGTACGAGCCCTTCGGACAGGCCAGCGGCGTGATGGCGGCGCCCGTATAGGCGAGGCGGTTGCCCGCCGTCCGGATGAAGAATACGAGCATCAGCCTGCACTGGATGAAAAAGGTTCGGGAAGCGAGCCGAAAAGTGTACAGCCTGTAGAACCGCGGGAGGCTGCCTTCAAGTTTTTCGCGGAGACGGCCGATGGTGTGTTTGTAAGCGCCCCGTCTGGTGAGATTCTGTTCTGCAACCGGGCTGCTGAAACTATCCTGGAAGCTTCCGCACAACAAGTCGTCGGACAGCAGTGCCGCGAGTTCTTCAATGGCCGTGACAGTAATGGTAATCAGCTCTGTCAGTGGCCTTGTCCACTCAAAATGACGTTGAGCCGCGGAGACCTGATCCAGCATTTTGAGATGGCTACCCGGACGAGGACTGGCAAACCGCTGTGGATTGATGTAAGCTGCGTAGCCCTTCCGTGTGAGGACAACCAACCTCCGACAGTTGTTCATCTCTTCCGTGATGTCACTGCGGCACACCAGCTTGAGGTGCTCGTTCGCCAACAACTGGCTCAGACTCAACTCACAATGAGCGAGAAGACCGTATCCCCCATCGGTGAACTCACTCGGCGGGAATTGCAGGTCGTCACTCTGATGCGGACTGGCGCAACGACGGCGGCCATCGCGGAGCAGCTTTTTATCAGCAAGACCACCGTAAGAAACCATATCCAGAACATCTTCAGCAAGCTCAAGGTTCATTCGAGACTGGAAGCCGTGGCCTACGTCAACGAGATTGCGCGCCGAGAGCCCACCACTCGTACGGAGACTGGACCGGCGCCCGGAGCTACGAAGGAACCCCACAAGGCCGCGTGATGGGCGCAATCGGAAAAATTGAGTCGATTGCATGAGCGATACAGAGCCTGCGGGGACTCATGATCCCGTTCTGGAAGAAGCGGTCCCATGAGTGCGGCGCCGTAGATCGACAAACAGACCAGCCGATGACTGTCCGGTCGAGCAAACCCTGTTTTATATATCTTATATAATGTGTTGATGCCCAGAACCAGTCTGAGACCTATTGAGTAGTGTATATGCATCATCATATTGAGTCAATCGCAGGATTTACGAGCAACATCGGGAATAGTAAAAAGTATAGTACATATGCATCGCGGATTGATTCGATCGCAGGATTTACAAAGTCTACCGGGGATCGCAATATTAGCGCATAGGAGGCGTTCCCCATGAACCTTATGACACGGATCAACAAGCAGGGCAACGGGTTACCGTCTGGTCGACCGGACGTGCGCCGTCAAACCCGCGGCCTGCATGCGCCTCGCGAAGCGCGTGCGCCCCCGACGGCTGGGGTGTTCACAACTCTAAAGACGGCACCGTAATAACAATGCAAGAGTGGCCACCTCAGTTGAGGGAGAGCCACAGGAGGAAACGATGAGTCCGAATCCCAGCGGAACTGCGACGAAGGGTAAGACTGAAAGGACATTTGCACAAGCACTACTAATTAAGAAGTTTTGGTGGCTTCATGCTTTGATCGTCACTGCCATCAGTGTCATCGGGCTAATTGCTCTTGGGGTGTGGACTTATACATCAGCTCCCCCGATGGTTAATTTTGTGTCTGCTACCAGCGGGGAAACGGTGATTCCCGAGTGGGAAATGCAGCGGGGCAAGCAAGTCTTTCACCTTAAGGGTCTGATGACGTATGGTTCTTTCTGGGGTGATGGCGCAGAGCGCGGACCAGATTTCAGCGCCCAAGCTCTGCACATGACCTATGTTTCTATGAGCAAGTACTATGAGAATGAGGTCGCGAAAGAGCGCCCTGTGGTCCAGAACGATCGGGACGCCATCGCGACGCGGGTTAAGCGGGAGATCCACGAGAACGGCTATGACGCTACCGCCAACGTGATTCGCCTTAACCCGGCCCAGGTGTTTGCGTACAATGAGCTGATCACCCATTACACACGGATGTTTACGGATCCGACCTATGATGAGGCGTTCCAGAAGGGACGGATCAAGAGTTACATCACTAATCCAGCCGACCTGAAGGCGCTAGCCGGCTATTTCTTCTGGGGTGGTTGGGTCGCCGGCGCGAATCGACCGGGTGAGACCTATAGCTATACACACAACTGGCCGTACGATCCTGAGACCGGCAACATCCCCACGTATGCTACGTATATCTGGAGCTTCCTCTCGATCTTCGTGCTGTTCTGCGGTACCATGCTGGTCCTGTACGTTTACGGTGAAATGAAGTCTCTGCCCGGCGAGCCGTTCAACGGACGGGATTGGTCGCTTACCACGATCGACCTGGAAAACAAGGGCGACGCTTATGTTCGTCCAACCCAGCGCGCCACCTATAAGTTCTTCGCCTTCGCCGTGATCCTGTTCCTGGT
>JAGWQH010000091.1 GCA_028870115.1 Candidatus Methylomirabilota bacterium | reverse complement strand
GTCGTCCCTTTTCCGCCTCTCCGCCCCACCGATAGTAAATGAGGTGCTGGCGGTGGGGATACAGGCGTGATACGCTAAGAAATAATGTTCAGCGTCAAGGGACGAGTGACGAAGTCGTTAGGAGGGTAGAAACCATGGCAACGGTCACTGATATTGGGACACTGATCGTAAGGTCACCGGACATCCGGGGGGGGCGCCCGCGGATCGCTGGGACAGGGGTCACGGTACGGCGTATCATAGGCTGGTACAAGTTAGGATTGACTCCGGAAGAGATAGCAGACCGGATTGGCCACCTGTCATTGGCACAAGTCCATGCGGCTCTCACGTATTATCACGCGAATCGAGAAGAGATCGAAACCGACATTGCCGCTGAGGAAAGTGAGGCTGATCACCTTGAGCGGGAGCACTTCCTTTCCCGAAAGAGTCAGTGACCGTCCGTCTATATGTGGATGAGGATGCGTTAGATAACAACTTGGTTTCGGCTCTGCGTGTACGCGGTGTAGATATCATCACCGCACGTGAGGCGGGCTTAATTGAGCAGAAGGACGAGGTACACCTGGAATATGCGACAGGGCAAGGTCGCACGTTGTTTTCCTTCAACGTAGGAGATTTCTATCGTCTACATGCCAGCTTTCTGAGAGAGGGCAAATCGCATGCGGGAATCATCCTCGCACGCCAGCAACACTACTCAGTGGGCGAGCAAATGCGCCGCCTCTTGAAACTCATTGCCACCAAGTCGGCTGAGGAAATGAGGAATCAGGTTGAATATCTCAGCGCTTGGGACTGATAGCAGCCATAGACACATGAGCGCCACTGCCATTCGTGTTGAAGGCTTGAGCAAGCTCTATAGGATCGGGCAGCGCGAGCGCTACAGGGCCCTACGCGACACCCTCACCGACGCCCTGTACGCCCCCCCTTCCGTGCCGGTTACATGAAACACGCTGGCGCCCAAGTTGATTTTGTAATCGACATCAATCCTTCGAAGCAGGGCAAGTTCCTAGCTGGGAGCGGCTTACGCGTGTCCTCACCCGAGGAAGCCATGGAAGCCCTAAACCCAGGCGACGAGATTATCGTGATGAATTCAAATTACCTGGACGAGATCACGGCGCAATCCGATAACCAATTCAAGTGTCTGACGAGCCTGTCCTGCAAACCCTCACATACCCTTCGACAAGCTCAGGGTGAACGGAATGGCTACCGAAAACATTGCCCTTTTCCCGTTCGTGCTGAGCCTGTCGAAGCATGAACGGAGGTTTGCCGGACAGGCTCTGACGTTCGATAATTCGAGATTGATAAGAGCATTGAGCACAAACTGCTCATCACCGTCGCCCCGGACGGCTATCTGAAGCGG
>JAGWQH010000090.1 GCA_028870115.1 Candidatus Methylomirabilota bacterium | reverse complement strand
CCAGAGATCGGCGAATCCGTACTGTCCTACGTGGACCTTGTCCAGAAAATCTGCTAACCCCCACTGGTCCCAGAAGGGAACACTGACCCCATAACGGGCTACTGTCATCACAATCAACAGCGGAGGAACACCGGCGCCAACTAGAGGGAACACAACATATAATCGATCCCGAAATGTCTTCAGCCCGGACAAATTCAGAATCATTCACAACTACCCTTTCTGCGTTCCCGACATATTAGTAAGCTCAAGGAAAATCTCCTTGAGGGGGCGGGTGATTTCCCATTGGGGATAATCGGCCTTTAGTCGACGTAGATCGCTGATGTAGCAGATGTGGTCGCCGACCCGATTCGTCTCCAGATACTCCACCGTCAGTCGCTTCCCCATCAGCTCCTCGAACCAGGCGACAGCTTCAAGAATCGATGTACTGTTGCCTCGACCGCCCCCAAGATTATAGATGGCGGCTTGACGGGGGGATTCATAGAATGCCAGAAAGGCGGTGCAGACGTCGTGGGCGTGGATATTATCCCTCACCTGTTTTCCCTTGTAGCCGTAGATGCGGTAGACGCGATCCTCTTTGATCGCCTTCGCCAGGTACGCCAGGAAACCGTGAAGCTCCGCTCCAGAGTGGTTGGGACCGGTCAAGCATCCGCCACGAAAGCACACCGTGGGCATACCGAAATATCGGCCATACTCCTGCACCATCACATCGGCGGCCAGTTTGGATGCTCCGAAGAGGCTGTGCAGGCTCGCATCAACCCTGCAGTATTCGTCGATCCCCTCGAAGTCAGCGGGATCTGCGTAATCCCATCTCGTAGATAGCTCGACAAGGGACTTCTCGTTCGGCGCGTCGCCATAGACTTTGTTGGTGCTCATGAAAATGAATGGCGTCTCCGGGCAGGAGCGACGGGTCGCCTCCAGGAGGTTTAAGGTCCCGACGGCGTTGACCTCGAAGTCTTCGAAGGGCCGGTCCTTAGCCAGGTCGTGAGAAGGCTGGGCGGCGCAGTGAATGATCAGGTCCGGGCGGTGGTCTCGCAGGAGGGCAAGGATCGCCTCCCGATGGCGGATGTCCAACTCGTGAT
>JAGWQH010000089.1 GCA_028870115.1 Candidatus Methylomirabilota bacterium | reverse complement strand
CTTTGGAGCCATCCAACGGGGTAACCTGTGCCTGCATCGTTTTGTCCCTCCATTGTGTACGTGGTTGGTGAGCGAACCCCACGATACCAAAGGGTCACGGACAAAACGATGCTTTTTTAACTGCAATGTTTGGGATAATTCTCCTCTCTCTGGGTCGTTCTGGAGTGAAGGACGGTATCATCGTCTCCAGCGTCTCCGGTAACACCGGTGTCGTTCCATTTTGATCGAGCTAGATCGCAGAGCTGCACATTTTAGCTTCGTACAGACGAAAATACAGGGCTCTAACGCTTTCGAGCTATTCACGCGACTGACTATGAGGTGCCAAAGGGCTTGCCTTGCGAGGACTCGAAGAATTCAGTATAGTGAGCACAGTCAGTCATACGGGCGCGGGTGGCCGTTGTGGGCGGGATAGGCAGGGGTAAGCAGATCGGATGTCAGGTATGGGATGCAAATGAGTGAAATATCAGATCGGGTGACAGAACTTGAGCAGGTGTTGCGGCGTCGTATCGTTCTCCTTGACGGCGCGATGGGCACGATGATTCAAACGCACAACCTTACGGAAGCCGACTTTCGGGGTCTGGCCTTCGCCGACCACCCGTGCGACCTCAAGGGGTGCAACGACCTGCTGTCCATTACGCAGCCGGCCATTGTTGAGGCAATTCATCGCCAGTATCTGGACGCCGGAGCCGATATCATCGAGACCAACACGTTCAATTCCACGTCGATCTCGATGGCGGATTATCAGCTTCAGTCGCTGGCCTATGACCTGAACCTGTCCGGCGCAAAAGCCGCTCGTAACGCCGTCGAGGGAGCGATAGATAACGATCCGAGCCATCCGCGTTTCGTGGCCGGGTCGATCGGTCCGACGAATCGCACGGCCTCGATGCCGTCCGATATCCATAACCCTGCCTTTCGCGCTGTGACCTTTGATCAGTTAGTCGCGTCCTATACGGAGCAGGTCCGCGGGCTGCTGGACGGCGGAGTCGATCTGCTGTTGGTCGAGACGGTCTTCGATACGCTGAACTGTAAGGCTGCGCTGTTTGCCATCGATCAGTATTTCGAGGAGAGCGGCCGGCGCGTGCCGATCATGGTCTCGGTAACCATTGCGGATCGCAGCGGGCGCACACTGTCCGGACAAACGGTAGAAGCCTTCTGGAATTCTATTGCCCATATGCCCTTGTTCAGCGTAGGGATCAACTGCGCGTTCGGGGCGAAGCAGATGCGCCCGTACATCGAGGAGCTTGCTCAGATTGCTCCGGTGTTGCTCAGTTGTTATCCCAACGCCGGCCTGCCCAACGCGTTCGGAGGTTTTGATGAAACACCGGCGATCATGGCTGCCGATCTCAGCGACTTTGCGAAGAGCGGCTGGCTGAATATCGTCGGCGGCTGTTGCGGTAGCACCCCGGCTCATATTGCGGCGATTGCGGCGGCAGTGCAGGAGTTTCAGCCGCGCGTTCCCCCTCACCCTCAGCCGCACACCCGATTAAGCGGTCTGGAGCCGTTGACGATCCGCCCCGAGGTCGGTTTTGTCAATATCGGGGAGCGGACGAATATCGCCGGCTCTGCGGCGTTTGCCAAGCTCATTCGGAGCGACGAGTACGAGGCGGCCGTCTCCATTGCCCGGCAGCAGGTCGAGGGCGGCGCTCAGCTCATCGATGTCAATATGGACGAGGCTATGCTTGACGCGAAAGCGGCGATGGTCAAGTTCCTGAACCTGGTTGCCTGCGAGCCCGACATCGCTCGGGTGCCCGTCATGATCGACAGCTCCGACTGGTCAGTGATTGAGGCGGGCTTGAAGTGTATCCAGGGTAAGCCGGTGGTGAACTCAATCAGCCTCAAAGAGGGGGAAGAGACATTTATCCGGCGCGCCAGGCTCATCAAACGGTATGGGGCGGCCGTCGTGGTTATGGCGTTTGATGAACGGGGTCAAGCCGACACACTGACGCGCAAGATCGAGATCTGCGCCCGCGCCTACCGGATCCTGACCGAGACGATCGGGGTGCCGCCGCAGGACATCATCTTCGATCCGAACATTCTGACGGTGGCGACCGGGCTTGAGGAGCATAACCGCTATGCGGTTGACTTTATCGAGGCGACCCGCTGGATCAAAGCCAACCTGCCTCACTGCAAGGTCAGCGGCGGCGTCAGCAACGTGTCGTTCTCGTTTCGCGGAAACAATTCCGTTCGTGAGGCGATGCACTCAGCGTTCCTGTACCATGCCATCCGGGCCGGCCTGGATATGGGGATCGTCAACGCGGGGCAACTGACAATCTATGAGGAGATTCCTAAGGAGCTGCTGGAGCTGGTTGAGGATGTGCTGCTGGACCGCCGTCCCGATGCGACCGATCGGCTGGTGGAGTTTGCAAAGAGTGTGAAAGCGCAGGGGCGAACAGCCGTGAAAGATGAAGCCTGGCGACAGGGAACGGTCGAGGAGCGGCTGACGCATGCGTTGGTGAAGGGGATCGTCGACTATATCGAATCGGATGTCGAAGAAGCCCGCCAACAATACGAGAGACCGCTTGAAGTCATTGAGGGTCCGCTCATGGCAGGTATGAACCTGGTCGGCGAGCTGTTCGGCTCCGGAAAGATGTTCCTGCCGCAGGTGGTCAAGACTGCGCGTGTCATGAAGAAGGGGGTGGCCTATCTCCTCCCCTTTATTGAAGCCGAGCGTCTGACATCCGACCGAAGGCGCACGCAGCGGAAAGTCCTTCTGGCGACCGTGAAGGGAGATGTGCACGACATCGGTAAGAATATTGTCGGCGTCGTGCTCGGATGTAACGACTATGAGATCATCGACCTGGGGGTCATGACGCCGTGCGACACCATCCTCAAGACCGCCCGGGAACAGCAGGTAGATATGATCGGTCTAAGCGGGCTGATTACGCCATCGCTCAATGAAATGATGCACGTGGCGCGGGAGATGAAGCGGGAAGGGCTGCAGATCCCGCTCCTTATCGGCGGCGCGACCACCAGCCGAATCCACACGGCCGTAAGAATCGCTCCGCTCTATGACCAGCCGGTGGTCCACGTTGCGGATGCCTCCCGGGCTGTGGGGGTCGTGGGGAATCTCTCAAGTCAGGAACAGCGAGCAATGTTTATTGAAAGTAATCGACTGGATCAGGAGCGGGTGAGGCAAGCGCATGAGGACCGTGATCCGAGACCGCTGCTCATGCTTATCCAGGCGCGTAATCGAAAGCTCTTGCTTGATTGGGATATGGCGGACATCCCTACTCCGTCCTTCACCGGCATTCGCGTGCTGGACGAGTTTCCGCTCGACCGGATCGTACCGTATATTGATTGGACCCCGTTCTTTCACGCGTGGGAGATACGAGGTCGGTACCCTGAGATCTTGCAGGATCCCAAAGCCAAGGAGCTGTTCGATGACGGTCAACATCTGCTGGAGCAGATCGTCAGTGAGCGCCGGCTCATCGCCAGAGCGGTCTATGGATTCTTCCCGGCCAACAGTGTGAACGACGATATCGAACTCTATACGGACGATTCGCGGTCGGAGGTGTTGGCGACCTTTTGTATGCTCCGCCAGCAACTGGATAAGGGTGAAGGGCATAGTAATCTGGCGCTGGCCGATTTTATCGCGCCTCAATCAACGCGACGTCCGGACTATCTCGGGGCGTTTGCTGTGACGACCGGCTATGGCCTCGATGCCTTCTGCAAGCGATATGAAGCCTCTCATGACGACTACACCTCTATCTTGGCCAAGGCGTTAGCCGATCGCTTGGCGGAGGCCTTTGCGGAGTGTCTGCACCGGCGGGTTCGAGCCGAGTGGGGGTATGGCGTCGGGGAACAGCTTACCAATGAGGATCTGATCCGAGAGCGATATCGCGGGATCCGCCCCGCTCCAGGCTATCCGGCCTGTCCGGATCACTCCGAGAAACGCACGCTCTTCGATCTGCTGCAGGCGGAGCGCAACGCCGGCATTCGACTCACCGAAAACTGCATGATGGTTCCGGCCAGCTCGGTGAGCGGGCTCTATTTTGCCCATCCGGAGGCAACCTATTTTGCGGTTGGAAAGGTTGGACGGGACCAGGTGTTGGACTATGCCAGGCGCAAGCGGATGGACGTGCAAACGGTAGAGCGATGGCTTGCGCCCAATCTGAATTATGATCCGGATGCCACCGGCGCTAACCTGTAGTGACTAGCGCTACACGCTATTCCTTTGAGCGCGCCATTGCGAGCGATCGTTGGGAGCGCGGCAATCTTATCGTATTGCTACTGAGAGATTGCTTCAGTCGCTTCGCTTCTTCGCAATGACGGATGCTGTGAAAAGATGATGGGCAGGAAGGCAACCTTCCTGCCCATTCGCTTTTCTCGTGATGGAGTAAAGGGACGTTCTTACTTCACGGCTTTGAGGTGCTCGAGCGCTCCTGCAGCGGCCTTGCCGGCGACATCGGCGTGTCCCGCCTTACCGTGCTCGACGGTCTCCTTCAACCCCTTGATGGCTGCAGCCGTATGATCGTTGGCTTTTGCCTTCTGGGCTGCTTCGGCATGCTGCAAGGCTACCGTCGCATGCTCCACCACCACATTAGCGTGCCCAGCCTTACCGTGCTCGACGGCCGCCTGGGTATGATCGCGCGCCTCGTCAAGATGGGACTTTTCAGCCCAGGAGACGCCACTACCGACAAAGGTTAACGCACCCACAAACAACATCACCGCTGCAAGCTTTCGCCTCATCTTGCCTTCCTCCTCGTGATAGGTTGCTCACTGTGCCTCTTGACGCGCTTGATCCTTCTCTCAACGCTCCTGAAACAGCCATATCGCAGAAGTGGGGTAACTCTACCATGGAGATTTTTCAAGTGTTAAAGGCAATGGGCAGGAAGGCAACCTTCCTGCCCATTCGCTTTTCTCGTGATGGAGTAAAGGGACGTTCTTACTTCACGGCTTTGAGGTGCTCGAGCGCCCTTTTAGCGGCTTCAACAGCCATATCGGCGTGCTTCGCTTCGACATCTACAATTGCTGCGTTCAGTTCCTTGAGGGCCGCGTCCAAATGAGGATTAGCCTTCTCCTGCTTCGAGGCTTCAGCATGCTGCCGGGCCTCTGTAAGGTGTACGTCCAAGCTCGCTTCATACTTCGGTTTGCCTTGCTCCTTGATGGCCGCCTCAATATGCTCGATCGCCTGGGCCAGATGGCTCCCCTGTTTAAAGGTTTCGCGGCTCCTCACCTGAGCCAGAGCGCTCCTTTCAGCCCAGAATACGCCCGTGCCGACGAAGGTGATTATCCCAAGGGCCAGGACCGCTACTGCAAATTTTCGCCTCATCTTGCCTTCCTCCTTGTGATAGGTTGACCTCAGTTCCCGCGCATTGGTATTGCAGCTTTCGCCAATCTTACTGGCTTTGGATGGAAGATCTCTGATCAGTACAGCCTGCGGCGAAGTGTAACAAGCTTATTCCACCCTGTCCAGGAAAAACGCTCCGCTGGTCCTATAACTGCTCTCAGGGCTACTGCGGTGTCTGGCCAGGCCAGTCTACTGTCGACACCGCCTACCTGTGCGTTGATGGCGGCATTGCCATTGGCATGTCGTGCGCCGGCGGCTGGCCGCTATGATGCTCAGAGGCTTTGAGATGTTCGAGGTGACGCACATGGCGGGCCGGCATCAGTTGGGTGAGTAGGGCAGAACAGGCCAGCGTGACCATCACTATGATCCACTCCAATCGAACAAACCGAGAGAACCGGTATCGAATCCGCCGGTCGTCTCCAGTCTCGTTGGCTACTTCTAAACTACCGCTTACGCGCCGGCTCGTCCTGAAGACCGGTTGGCCGTGCGTGGTCACGCGCGGTGCCAACCGGGTGAGAAAGTAGAACCGGTTGATCGCCGCGATCATCAAGGCGCCGCCCACGAGCCCGAGCTTGATCAGGAGAGTCCAGCCGTATGCAGCGTCGATGAGAGCCGAAAAGGAGCCCACCTGCAACCATGCGCTGTAAAGCCCTGTCAGCAAAAAGACCGCCACACAGGCGGCTGCTATCCTGGAGAAAAGCCTGGCGATTGATGAGAGCGCGCGCACCATCTCCTCCATGCCTGGCGTTGCCAGGGAACGCTTGAGCACGAACCCGAAGGTGAACAGCCCGCCCATCCAGATCGAGATAGCGATGAGGTGGAACCAGTCGACCAGTACCGGAACTGTCACATCACCCCAGGCAGCCGAGTGGCCTGAGAGGGTTGTGGTGAGGGCCACGAAGCAGGCGCCAAAGAAGGAGCCCCACGCGAACTGCGGGCTGGCCGTCGCCCCTAGTAGACGGAGCCACCACGTCATGCTCGATAGCCCCACGCGGGGGATCTCGGCGATCCAGGCAAACCGGGAGGGCGTGGCCGCCCCCTGCAGCCGGAGCCACCAGGCCACACCCAGCAGCCCCAGCAGGAGGATCCTGGCGATCCACACCGTCCCGAAATGGGTGTGCCGAAGGACCATCGGAAGCGCGATGCCCAATGTGGCCATGGTCCCGCCGCTCATCGTCAGGGTTCTGAGGATCAGATCGGCAACGCTCGTGAGCGCCACGATCAGGATCGAGCCTGCCTGAACCCGGCGAAGCAGTCGCTCAAGGTTTTGGTACACCTCACGTGATAACAGGCCTGGTGGAAGAATCAGGCACACAAAGGCGAAGCTACCGACCAACATTGTGAGGCTTACAAACTCCAGGTAGCGGATGATGATCGGCAGGAGGGTCTGCAGGTTGGTCATGGGCTCGACGAGATGGTGAAGGGATAGTCGCCCTCGGTACGGTGCGTGTCGATGGAGATCACGTTCCAGAACACCCGATATTTTCCGGGTGGAAGAGACGGGAGACTCACCTCCAGGACCGTACGGTCTGTTGGATTCACGCGTCCGTCCTGTTTATCCACCTGCTGCCCGTTCGCATCGACCACCTTGATGGTGCTGAAGAACGGCTCAATGGGCACGTCGAACCAGATCCTGACCTGAGCGGGCGGCTTGTTTACCGTCCACCCGACTCGCGGCTCTGCGTGATCGGGGAAGGAATGGCCCCAGGCCGATGTGGCCATCAGGAGCAGCCCTACTGCGAGAGCAGTAGGGCTGCTCCTGCGCCCCGGCACCCGGTTATCGTGGCAGCGTTTGAGGGCCCAAGACGCCATGGAACGGTGTCCAGGTAAAAATGTCAGGAGCGATATCGTCGAGGAAGACGTGGAGCATCACTAGGGCTCCCGTATGGCGTCCGACTGTATCGTTGAGGGGTATTTGAGCCGAGGCTGCAAGCTCGAAGTACTTCCCGGCCCAGACTAGCCCGGGGTTGGCAAAGGCGGTGTGCTTGCCTTTGTCCGGCCCGCTGATCAGGGTTTCCCCATTGAACTCCACGACGGGGAACAGGCGGTTGAACGGCCAGGGAATCCCCACGTCTCTTACGAATGACTGCAGATATGGGATGCTGTACATCACGGCAACTCCCCAGGTGAAGGCATGCTGGGCGTCTTCTTCCCTTTCATTGCGGTTGGCGCGCAGGTCGAAGCCGACCGACGTAGTGACTGCAATGGGCTTAAACCAGTCGGCCCAGTCCGGGAGATCGCCGAACCCTTTGCCGATCTGAAGGGCCGGGCTGACGGTTGTTCCAGAGAGTCTGCCGACTCGCCTCTGCCCGACGCCGCCTGGCGAAACACGCAGAGCAGCGGTGGCTGCCACCTCATGAAGAGCATTCCGAATGAACTGATAGCGCAGGCCGAACTCCGGATTATCGAAGCCAGAGGTGGCACCCTCTTCTTCCACAGCGTCGCCACGAGGCCTAATGATGTGATACGAGCCGCCGAGCGTGATCGCCAAGTCCGGGCTCAATCGTTTTGAGATCTCTGCGTCGAAATCAGTTGTGAGCGCCTCCGGCTCTCTGCGGTGGCCAGCCGTAATGGCGGCCTCGTCAGAGACGAACGAGTCCTCGACAACGATCGTAGAGGGGAACCACCGCTTGCCCACCACGCCGTGGGCCCAACCGGCGGTGGGTAACGCCACCACAACGGCAATGCCCAACACCAACGAACACACACTACGCCAACTGGTCGCTCGGTGCATGATCCTCCTCCCGAACGCGAATCTCGCGCTGATAGAGAAAAACTGAATACGTGTGACGCTGCATGACGGCATAAGTCCCAAACGGTTCGTCATTCCGAGCTTGACAAGCCTGCCCCGTACTTGATACGGGGGAACCCAGCATCTCTCCGGCTGGATTCCCGCTCCTGGCTTAAAACGTGCCGGGACAAGCTTCGCGGGGAATGGCGTCCATTATTGTGACTTACGACGTAACGTATAACATTCCCGCCGGAAGCAGGTTCGCTAAGCGTCAGAAACGTCGATTGAGGCGAGTCACGCGAGAGAAAACAGGGGCGGGGATCGACCAGTAAGTTTGATGATCTGGAATTGGGAAGAGCGCGGCAGGAGCGGTATCGGGATGAAGAGAGTCGCCGCAACTACAGACAGAATCAATCCGGTTGATGGCGCATGAGGCGAAACGGTTTTATGAACCCACATACAGATCGAGGAGAGATTACTCTTGACCTGACCTTGTGAGTGCGCATTGTGGGGCTGGATGAGGCAGTGGGTGAGGAAGGCGTTGAGGAGCAGGTAAAAGCCAAAAGACGCAGCCGCAAAAGATCTGAGGCGCAGGCGAATCAAGGACCTTTGATGTAATCTTTGCATTAGCGAATGGGCGACACGGCTTTGCTAATCAACTGTGGCATGCATCTATAGCATCTTTAGGCTATCGAAGCCCGATTACTGCTGTCAAGTGAAAAGCGAAACGAAGAGAACAGAGATTCCCCCCGTGCAAGACAGTTACAGTTTCTCTCCAATTCCCTT
>JAGWQH010000088.1 GCA_028870115.1 Candidatus Methylomirabilota bacterium | reverse complement strand
CTGGATTTCCTGCATCTTCTTTGCAACCTCGGCATAATCGACCTTCATCGTCTTGATAGTCTCAATGCGTCTTACGACGGGAGGAGTTTCAACGTCGGGATGCAAGGGGATCTGCGCGCATTCCGCGAACGCCAATTTCCGTTCCGTTTCTCTTGAGAGCAGATAGTCTATCAGCTTTTTAGCATTGTCCGGGTGGGGCGCGCCCTTTATGAATACAACCGCGTTCGGAACGACAAAGCTGCCGACATCTGCCTTTTCCTGATCCGGGAAAATGACTTCTATGGGCTTACCCTGTTTCATACGGCTCGCGCCGTCGTCGCTGTCTACGAGAGCGAAGTCGAATTCGCCGCTTGCCACAAGGTCGGCGCTCTCACCATTGCTCGTCGAAATCCTGATTTGATTACGCTTCATTGCATCCAGGAACGTCTTTGTTTTGTCATCTCCCCACACAATGAAAAGGGCCGCAATTTCTACAGTCGTGGTCCCGAACAACGGATTGGCGATAACTGCCCGTCCTTTCCACCGCGGCTCGGTGTAAGACAGGATCGATCGCGGCTTTTCAGTGAGACTTTTCTTGACCAGCAGTATCCTCGCCCGTGCAGAGAAGCCTGTCCATTGACCTTCCGAATTTTTAAAATTGTCCGGGATTCCCTTCGCGTTCGGCGAAAGGTACTGAGCCGATATACCTCGTTGTCTGAGTATCTCTGCCCGGATCGGCTCGTTCGCCCAATAGACATCCGCCTGGGGATTGTCCTTTTCCGCTAAAAGCCGATTCATGGCACCCGTGCTTTTTGACTCTTCGGTGTCATATACGGCTTTCACCTGTATGCCGGTTTCCTTCTCGAAATCTTTGAGTATCGGTTCCGAGAAAACCTGGTCTTCGCTCACGTAAACGACAACGGTCTGCTGTTTGGTGCATGCGGCTAATCCCGATATGCAAGCGGCCGCAACAAAGAAGGCTGTTATCAATAAAGCGGCTCGCTGTTTTATTGGATCCCTCATTTCAATTGCACCAGCCCTTGCTGATTTCATTTTCTCCAAAGCTGAAATCATCGAACAACGTTACGCTGTGAGCCTTGGGTCAGACGTCGATGGCGCCTGCTTCTTTGAACATGTCGTCTGCAGCTTCGATGGCAACCTTGCCGTGTCAGGACCCCGTTTGCGTCTTATTTTTTTACGCCGGTTTGATCGAGAGCGGCTTTAAGGCCCCTAGCCAAGGTGGAAGCATCTCCGTAAGCCCAGAAATGCATAAAAAACAATCGAGGCTCTTCATCCAGCATGTGATTGTGCAAAGACGCCACTTCTATTCCGTTTTCCCTCAGCGCTTTTATAACCGCGCTCACTTCACCCGCCCGAAGCATGAAATCTCCGTTGATTGCTGCCTTATCACCGTCTATTTGAAAATTCAATGGGATGTTCATTCCCATGTTGCCAGGGATCTTGGCACCTTTCCTTTTTACATGTATATCCTTACGGGGCACATTGACGTTTAGTACGCCATCTTTCATGGTCCCTTGGTAGCCCAAGACTTCCTCGATTTTTTTGGCCACATCCGGTTTCGTTGCAGTACTGGCCGGTAAGGATTTGAGGGGTGTGCCCGTAATGGCCAGGGCTTCCTTGAGGCCCTTTGCCATATCCACTTCATTTCCGTCTCCCATGAAGTGCACATAGAAAATCCTGGGGGTCTCATATATCAGGTGGTTGTGAAGAGCGACGATGTCGATTCCATATTCCATTAACTTACTGATGACCGGATTCGTTTCGCGTTCCAGGAGAACAAGATCTCCGTATGTCATTGCTGAATCGCCTGACTTTATAAACCCTGCCCAATTCGTCAATGCAAAGCCGGGCTTGATAGGAATCTTGCCTACTTTCACATGCAGATCGAAACGGGGAAAGGAAACTTTATATGTTCCATCCATTGTTTCCCCTTTTTTGCCAAACGCCTTCGCGATACCATCCTGATCAAGACCCGGGCGGTTTGTTTCAGCACCTGTTAAAGCACCTGCGCCATCGACCTCCCGCGCCAAGCCGGGCGTCAGATCCCATACCAGCGCGACGACCAGAAAGACACCCATCGTCACAATGCGGAGCATATCGTCTCTCTTCATGTCTAACCTCCTTCTTACGTTTACGGGTACTGTTGCTCCATTCCTGCTCCTGCCTGTACAGCTTGAGGGTCCCTGACCAGGACGGCGAAGATCACGGCGGCTGCCGCCATCAGCGAAGCGATCACGGCGAAAGCCGAAAGGTAATTCATGGAGGCGATGAGCAAACCGGCCAGGATTGGTCCTGAGGCTTCGCCCGTATCCCAGATGGTGCCGAAGACCCCCATCGCCGATCCCATCTGTTGGTCTTTGACCAGGTCCGCCACCAATGCGGTGGTCGAAGGTGTGACGATAGCCACTCCAAGGCCGAACAGAGCCGACACCGGAAAGAGGAGCCACAGAGAGGCGAGGGCAGGGATGGCCGGCAGCGTGGCGGCACACAGAAGCAGACCGGCCAAGATCATGGGTTTTCGGCCGAGGCGGTCGGAGAGCCGCCCAGAGAGCGGCTTGGCGAACATCGTTGCGGCAAGCTGGACCCCCATCACGAGGGCGATCTGGGCATCGTTGAGCCTGATCCCCTTGGCGTAAGTGGGGAAAAAACCCAGGAAAGCGCCATATCCTACATGCATGGCGGCTTCTAACAGCGAGGCGATCACCACGGCCCGGCTTCCCAGGACTTCTCTGATTCCGCTCCAGAACTGCTGGGAGCGCTCACCGAGGGTTCTGCCCGCGCGACGAGGCATCTCATCATCTGGTAGGCGCAGGATCAACAGGAGCGGACACAGGCCGAGGACCCCGACCGTGAGGTAGGTCATCGGGTAACTGGATGTGTAGAACAGCAGCAACCCCCCGATGAGGGGGCCCAGGGTAGAACCGATGTCGCCTGCCGCGGCAAACCAGCCGAGTTTCTCCCCCCGTGCTTCTTTTGAGAGGTCGGCCACGAAGGCTGAGGCTACAGGGGAGAAGACGGCGGTGGCGAACCCATGGAGGAAACGGAGCGCCAGGAGCGTACCGGGAGAGTGGGCGAACGGGTAGAGGAAAGGCGGCGCAGCGAAGAATAGACATCCCAGGAGCATCATTCGCCTGCGTCCGAGTACGTCCGATAGGGCCCCGGCCGGAAGCTTGATGAAGATCCCCGTAATGGTTGACGCGGCCACGATCAGGCCGATCAGCTCGGGCGCAGCGCCGAGGTCCTGGGCAAAGCGAGGCAGGACCGGGCTCCTGGCCATCTGATAGCTGAGCTTGGCCAGCAGACCTACGGCGCAGAGCTGGATAAAGGGAGTCCACATCCTGACCATTGGAGCGCCTTACTAAGCTCGGATGAAGGCTACTTGATTGGCCTGACCCGCAGGTCATCGAAATACGTGACCGCATCGGACTTCGTCCATAAGCCGATCTTCCCATGTCTGAACGTCGGATCGCGGACCGTAAGGTACTTTTTGCCATCGTAGAAGCACTCCATCTGATCGCCCTGAGCCACGATCCGCATGGAGTGCCAGACCTCGCTCGTCACCTTGAAATAGGAGCTCGCCAACTGTCGTCTCACACCCCGGACGACCCTGTATATCCTGAAGTTATCTTCCAGTGGGTTGGCCCGGGCGATGTAGTAGTTGTCCGGGTCCTGGTAGCGCCAGATCAGCCCTCCTCCTCGGTCTTCCGAGCCTTCGACCGCCTTGAACCTTACTTCAAGCTCCAGGTCCTGATAGTCGCTATCCTCAATGACGGCTAAGTTGAAGCGCTCGCCGGAGTTCGTCTGCGAGCGCTGGGCCAAAACGTTTGGTGGGCTTGCCGCTGTAAGATCAGCCAATACTTCCCACTTGGGCAGCGTGCCGCTCCCGGTCTGCCGCACTGAAACTCCTGAAGGGAGCTGATCAACCGGCGCCTGATCGAAGTTCCACGTTCGCCACTCGCCAGCCGGGGTCACCGCGATGGGCGGGCTGGGGACGCTCTGCTCACTCTTCCCACAGGCCCCGCTGAGAAATCCGATCAGCACAACGGTAATCCAGCAAAGACCCCATGGATACCAGATCTTTCGTTTCATTATTTCCTCACAAAGCTACCTCTAACCGCACCCTCTTCAGTCATGGGCGAGCTTCATGCTTTTTCCTCAAGGCTTCGCTGCGGATCGCGGCGGAGCGTCCCGCTGCTTGCGATGCTGGCGTAGATCACGACCCATTTAGGCCGGGGTTCCCTCAGTCACAGGTCCCCTCGCGCCGAGCCCTTAACGACCCGTGGAAGACTGCTGGGCAACAACGCGCGTCCCTGGACGAAGCTCGTCTGTGCCACGGAGCACCACCTGGTCACCTTGCGCAAGAGGTCCGAACACTTCAATAAGATCGCCCATTGCTGTACCGCGCCGCACGTCTACCCACTCCACCACCCCGTCGCGAATTCGAACGACAAACATTCGCTCGGTTGTGGTGACGACGGCGGATGGCAGAACAAACAAGGTTGGCTGCGGCCGCCGTACCGGCCAGACAACATCCGCGAACATGCCGGGCGCCAATTGACCAGCCCGGTTCGCCACGTCCAATTCAACAGGCATCGTTCGCGACCGTTCGTCTAGTGAGTGCCCGATCCGCTCAACGACGCCGTTAAAGGTCTCGCCCGGAAATGCTGGTACAGTGAAATTCACCTGGGTGCCGAGGGCGGTGCCGGCCAGATCACTCTCTGGCACTGGAATGACCAGACGCATGCGCCCAACCTGTTGAATCCGCAGCATCGGTTGAGCCGCAGGGGTCCCGGAGGGCCCGACGAGGCTGCCCTGATGAGCATTCCGCTCTGTGATGATGCCGTCAAATGGTGCAGTGATCTTGAGATAGGACCCGATATCCTGGACTGAACGAGCTACCTCCCGAGCGGCCTGCTCATTCTCTCTCCAGAGTTGAACGCGCGCCTGATTCGCCTCCACTGTTTTCTGGGCGACCTCAACATCGTTTCCAGCCACCACTCCAGGCGTGGCTGAGGCCGCTTTCAGCCGTCTATAGGTCGCCTCATCGGCGGCCAGCTTGGCCTCTGCCTCCAGTCGCTCCGACTGAACGGCCCGGATCTTGGCCTCCGCCTCACTGAGCTGCGCCACCATTTCTGGCGCGCTCAAGCGGGCGAGTAGTTGACCTTGTCTGACCGCAGAGCCCCGATCTACGCCGATCCATTCTACGAACCCCTGCACCCTGGGATAGAGCGCCACATCCTGATAGGCAGAGAGATCCCCGTGGAGCAGAATCTGCCGATCTAACCGCTGCGAGACGACCGGGGTGACCAGGACGGTCGGGATCTGCGGCGACGGCTCGGCCCCGGCTCGAACACCCTGCCTCTGCGCTTTCTCTCCGCTGTTCCACACCAGACGCCAGGAGGCGACCGCGGTGGTCGCGACGGCGAGGCTCAGAGCCAGGACGAGCTGCCTTCGGGTTATCTGCATTTCCTCTAACCCCCAAGTTTATATTAGGAGGAGAGCTTCGCTCCGCCCCCTACCATTCACCTGTCCACATCATCGGGATGCAGTGAGGCTACCGTTCGACTGGCCCGGCGCTGCACTGTCGCAAAGACTAGCGGAAGGATCACGAGCACCGCAAGTGTGGAGGCGACAAGCCCGCCTATGACCGCCCGACCCAGAGGAGCCGTCTGCTCTCCGCCTTCGCCAAGCGCCAGCGCCATCGGGATCATACCCGCAATCATCGCCATGCTGGTCATCAGGATCGGTCGGAGTCTACTCCTGCCGCCTTCTTTCGCTGCTACGTCTGCAGGCTGACCTTCACATCGGTAGTGCTCAGCAAATGTGACCAGTAGGATCGCGTTGGCAACCGAGACACCGATCGACATGATGGCCCCCATGAACGATTGCACATTCAGCGTGGTACCCGTGATCCACAAGGCGATCAGGACACCCAGGATGACCGATGGAGCCGTCGAGAGCACAACGAAGGCCAGGCGCATCGACTGGAAATTGCCCGTCAGGAGCAGAAAGATCACCACGATGGCAAGCGCCAGCCCCGTCTCCAAGCCGAAAAGTGTCTGCTGCATCGGGGGAACCTGGCCGCGTAGAGCGACGACCACCCCGCGAGGCGGATCGCCAGCCCGACGGATGGCCGCAGCCACTTCGCTGGCAGCACTTCCCAGATCCGTCCCTGCGGTGTTGGCGGTGATGGTGATCATCCGCTGTTGGTTGTAACGATCGTATTCGCCGGGCATGGTCCCATAGCTGATCTGTGCGACATCCCTCACGAGCGGACCTGCTGCGCCATTGGACATGACGGGCACACTTTCGAGGTCTCCGATGGACCGGATCCGCGACTGAGGGATCTCGACCTGCACCTGGTATGCAACCCCGCTCGTCGGATCACGCCAATAGTTCGGCTGGATGTAACGGCTGGAGGAGGTGGCCGCCGCCAGGGATCGTCCGACCTGCTCGACCGTGACGCCAAGCCACCCTGCATGCTCGCGGTCCACCGTGAGGTCAACGGTCGGGTAGTCAAGTGGTTGGCCAAACTGGAGATCTCGAAGCGAAGATACCTGCTTCACCTCTGCCATCACCCTCTCGGCGAACGTCCGGTTCGCGGCGAGGTTTGGGCCGTTAATGGCAATCTCAATCGGTGTCGGTGCGCCAAAGTTCATGATCTGACTCACGATGTCGCCAGCCTCAAAGGAGATCGTCGTGCCAGGGAGGAGGGCCGGCAGCTTTTGACGCAGCCGCTCTCTGAACTCATCGAGACGAATGTGCGAGTTTCGCCGCAAGGCAACCGACAGGACAGCCTCGTGCGGTCCACTCGTCCAGAGATAGATGGTGTTGATGGGATAGTTTGGTGGCTGCGTGCCCACAAACCCAAGGGTGATAGCGACATTGTCCGGACCGGCCTCGGTTCGGATGGCGTCTAACGCCTTGAGCGCAATCTCCTCGGTTCGCTCGACGCGCGTCCCCGTCGTGGCCCGGAGCCGAAGCTGAAACTGCCCAGTATCGACAGCCGGGAAGATGTCGGTCCCGAGTTGCCGACCGATCAGAAAGATACCAACAACGGCGATTACGGCATAGGAGGCCAAAACCGGCCATCGTCGGCGCCATACACGCTCCAGAAACCGTTCATATGCCTTCTGCACCGTGTGGAAAAACGATTGAGTGTGACCTTCCATACGCTGTCCGCGCAACAGCCATGTCGAGAGCACCGGCACAAGGGTGTTGGAGAGGAGATACGACGCCAGCATGGCAAAGCCGACGGCCAGTGATAGCGGCACAAACAGCGCGCGCGACACGCCGACCATGAAAAAGGAGGGCACAAACACCGCAATGATCGACACCATCGCCAGCAGCCGAGGCGTAAGTGTCTCTCGACCCGCTTCGATCACAGCATGGGCACAGGCCTCCCCTCGCGCGAGATGCGTGTGGATATTCTCAATGGCAACGGTCGCCTCATCAACGAGGATGCCGATGGCCAGCGCGAGGCCGCCGAGGGTCATGATATTCACCGTTTGTCCTGTAAGCCAGAGCCCCACCAACGCCGCGAGGAGCGCGAACGGGATGGTCGTAACGACGACCGAGGCGCTTCGCAGATCCCTGAGGAAGAGAAAGACCATCAACCCGGTCAGGATCGCCCCAAGTGCTCCTTCAGTCACGAGCCCTCTTATGGCATTCTTCACGTAAGTTGATTGGTCGAACTCGAAGCTGACCTTAATGTCGTCCGGGAGCATGGCCTGCATTCGCGACAGTGCCGACTTCACCCGGTTCACCACGTCCAGTGTAGAGGCATCGGCCCGCTTGGTGACGGGGATGTAGACAGTCCGGCGCCCATTGACAAGCGCATACCCGGTCAGGATATCGGTGCTGTTCTCGACGATCCCGATGTCCCGTATGAAGACGGGTGACCCGGCGCCCGTTCTGATCGGCACGTTCCCCAGCTCCTGTATGCTAGACACGACTGAGTTCAGCGGCGCCAGACGATTGAGGTCGCCCGTTCTGACATTGCCCGCAGGGAGGATGGTGTTACCCGCCGCCAGGGCCTTGACCACCTCCTCTGGCGACATGTGATAGCCGCGGAGCTGATCAGGATCGACTCGAATCACCACCGTCCGCTGACTGGCGCCGAATGGAGGCGGGGCAGAGACCCCCGGCAATGTGGCGAACATCGGCCTCACCCGGAAGAGGGCCAGATCTTGAATCTCACCGACACTCCGCGTCCCGCTGGAAAAGACCAGTTGGCCTACCGGTACGCTGCCAGCATCGAAGCGCACGACGAAGGGCGCAACAGTCCCGGGGGGCATAAAGGCGCGCGAGCGCTCCACGTAAGAAACAGTCTGCGCCAGGGCCTGGCTCATATCGGTCCCGGGATGAAAATAGAGCTTGATAAGGCCAACGTTTTGGATCGATTTCGATTCCACATGCTCGATGCCGGTGATGTAGAGGAAGTGGTACTCATAGTAGGAGACCAGGTACCCCTCCATTTGGGCCGGATCCATCCCGCCATATGGCTGCGCCACATAGATAACCGGGAGATTGAGATTGGGAAAGATATCCACCGGCATCCGCGTGAGCGCGAGGATCGAGGACAAAGCAATGCTGATGACCGCAACCAGAATTGTAATCGGACGCCGCATCGCGGCATTGATGAGCCACATATTACCTTCCCCCGTTTGCCGGCAACTTCAACTGCTGCAAAAAAGGCTGGAGATCGCCCTGAACCTTCGCGGTGATCAGCATCGCCCGCCACACACCAATTCTGGCGATGGCATCATCGGCCTCGGCTTGCGCGAGCAATCGCTCGGCTTCAGCAACCTCGATGATCGTCGCCAGGCCAAACTTGTATCGTTCCCGCGCTTGCGTTTCTGTCTCTGTAGCTGCATGGAGTTGAATCGGCGTTGTGTCCGCCCTGCGCTTCGCGCCCTCAATCAGAGCCTGAGCCCGCGCATTCTCAGCCTTGAGATTCTGGAGTGTCTGGTCGTATCGCGCCTGCTCGGCGGCTTCATTGCCTGCCTCGATCTGGCGGCGCGCACGGATCGCGAAGATGTCGAAAACCGGAAAGGTGATGGACACGCCTACAGCCCAGTTGGATGTGTCCGGCAGCAGGCCTTTACCTCCCCCTTCGAGTTCGCCGTTTAGGAGAGCCCCGGTTCCCCGACCAAAGAGGGCTGCCTGTAGGTTGACTCGCGGAAAGTAGGAGCGATCTAATGCAAGCTCGCGAGCGCGCACCGCTTCCACTATGGCTGCTTGCGCCAGCGCAAGTGGATGAGATTTGAATTTCGTGGCAGGAAGAGCCGGTGGCGGAGGAAGTTCGAGCAGCAGGCCAGGATCAATTGTAACGGAGGTGCCTGCAACGCCAAGGGCCTCGGCAAGCGTGGCGCGATTAGTCTCGGCAGTTTGCTGCGCCTGGATGAGTTGAATCTGTGCCGCTGCCAGCTCAGTGTTTGCGCGCGATGCATCCGCTCCAGGGCGGAGCTGGTTCTCTACCAACACATGAACCGCGTCGTGGAACGTCTGCATCCGCCTCACGTTGGCTTGTGCCGCACGAACAGTTTGCTCCGCAGCCAGTACCGCGAGGAAGGCGTCGGCTGCCGATGTGGCCACGTCGAGGCGGGTCACGCCCACCCCTGCACCAGCCTGTTCCGTCACAGCGTGCGCAGTCTCAACGTTGGCTCTTCGGAGGCCGAAATCGAATGGCTCCCACGCAACAAGTAACCCTCCGGCGCTCCCCCAGGCGCTCGCGGTGGATTTTGTTCCCAGTACAGGCCCGGAGATCTGTGGTATGACCGATTGTGGCAGCAACAGGCCGAAGATATTATTTCTGGTTGCCCGGTTCTCTTGCCACAGCAGATCCGCTCGAGGCAGATACGCCGTACGGGCCAGATCAATGCCTGCGCTAGCGGCTGCCACCTGCGCCTGGGAAGCGCGGATGGCCGGGTAGTTGTGCAACGCCAGATCAACAGCTACGTCCAGCGTCAGCGGCGGCTTCAAGGCCTCTTGCGCAAACACAACAGCGGGGTGCGCCAGCGCCAAAAACCAGATATACAACCAACGCTGTATAAACTTCTTCATGGGCATACTCCCTTGAGGCCGACAACGCGCAGCCCGAAGTCCACCTGTTCAGAAAGCCGCTTTTTCGGACCTTTTCTGGCCAACTCAGTCCTTTGTGACAGCATGAGCACTAGGCATCCAGTCAAGGTCACCGTCTAGGGGACCAACACTCGTAAAACTATATGTTATTACTGTCGCCTTGTCGCATGGCTTCAGATTAGCCAGAGCCCTGCTGGCCCGCTCTTCGACCCGGAAGGTTATAGGCCCTCACTTATCTTTATATCGTCAGGATACTCCTGGTGGGGTTCACCGAGATCACCTCACCCATGATCGTTGGGTGCCTCGCAAAAGCTACTCCGACAAAGGAGAGGGTTACTAGGGTGGCGACAAGGGGTACTACTTTTTTCTGCATGGAAAATCAGCTCCTTCCATCTAAACTATTCAACCCACACATTGCAGTTATAAAAGCATCGTTTTGTCCGTAATCTTTTGGTGCCGGGGGTTACCACACCACGCATCCGAAGAAGCAACCCTAGTGGCCAGCGTCACTGCAGCTCTATTTTTCATCACAGTAACATCCGTAAATATCTGCGCATTGGGGTAGAGTTCCGCGTGATGGTCCTCCCTACTTGACAAAGATCCATGTCGGCTTCAGGAGCGGGAAGGCGATCAGTCCGATGACTGCCGTTATCGCAACCAGCACGGGATTACTGACTTTCCAGCGGGTCAGGGCCATCAGGCTCAGCATCGCCACCAATCCTGTGAGCCAGTCGCCGATAGCGATCTTCCCGAGCAGGATGCATGCCCCCAGGATCGTCCCGATGGCGGCTGCATACGCTCCCTTGACGAAGCCCTGGACGTTTCGATTAGTACGGTGACGGATCAGGGCGGGGGCCACAATGAGGACCAGCAGAAAGGATGGGAGAAATATCCCTATGGTGGAGACAACGGAACCCCAGAAGCCGGCGACAAGGTATCCCACGAAAGTGGCCGTGATGACCACCGGCCCCGGACTGAGCATTCCCATGGCCACCGCGACCAGGAACTGTCGTTCGTCGAGCCAGCCGGTCTGCTGGACCAGCCCTTTCTCCAGGAACGGTACGATGACGAGACCGCTCCCGAACGTCAAGGACCCCGCTTTCAGGAAGAACAGCAACAGTTTTCCCAGCATTTCGCTTGACCAGCCCTTGGAGGCTCCGACAACAAGCGGCAGCGCCACCATGAAAGGCAAAGACGGCAAGCGGTTTAGTTGGCGCCTGGTCCCGTAGTAAAGGATCCCAAGCAGACCCGAAACAATGAAGAGCAGGGCCACTTCGGCTTGAAGAGCCACCGTGACCACCAGACATGCAGCAGCGATGATCCATTGGACCGGGTCTTCCATCCCCAGCCGGGCCAGCCGGTAGCAGGAGTGCAGGATAAGAGCGATTACGGCAGGGCTCACGCCATAGAAGATCGCGCGTATGGGGGGTAAGTCGCCGAAATGGACATACAAGGCGCCCAACGTGGCAACAATCACGAAGTTGGGCAGGATGAACGCCCAACCGCCGGCCCAGGCACCCCAGAATCCGCCTCGCAGATACGAGATGAAGATCCCTACCTGGATGGCCAGCGGTCCCGGAAGGGACTGGCAGACGGCGATCCCTTCACGAAGCTCGTCCTTTGTTACCCACCTCCGCTCTTCGACCAGTTCTTTTTCCATCTGTCCGCAAAGGGCAACAGGTCCCCCAAACCCAAGCGCGCCCAGGCGCAGGTAATAGCTGACGAGGTCTCGGATCCGAACGCTACAAGCGGTGTTGCGCTCCATACCTCTTCAACCTCACGTCTTGACCCGTTTGCTCGTTGGACCTGTGCGGCGCGAACGCTCTTGCCCGCTGAAGCGTGCATAGAGGGCGTCAAAGAGACGAAGCCCCTCGGCCAGCAGCGACTGATCGTCGGCGATTGTAGCTGCGAACCCCTTGAGGACGGCGTCTATCCCCTTGGCTTCATCCCGCTCGAATTTGGCATCCTTCAGATCGGTGTCGTGAACGATCTCAGCTACAATGCGCAAGGCCCTGTCCTTCAGGCCGAAGCGTTTGAGCAGGGTCTCGAAGGTGCAATCCTCGCCTTGGTGGCCGAACTCGACTCCCGGATAGTCAAATGGGATTGAGCCTTTGACCTTCTCCGGCGGGTTGGCAAACGCGAACGTAGCCTCTGGGTCGATGAAGCGGCGGATCATCCAGGCTGACGCCATCCGATCCACATGCGGCCGAGGGCGTGTGACCCAGGTCATGCCCCGAAATGACCCTGCCTTCAGCACCGTGGACTTCCCCGTGGTCGTACTCTGCCTCCTCCCTAACAGTTCCCGGAGTATGGCGCGGCAGCGCTTGAGGACGCCATCGGCCTCCTGCCGGTTGGGGGCACGGAAATAGTCGATCTCCCGTAGCTCCGCTAACTGTTTCTCCAGACTCTTCAGCTCATCCGCCAGCGCTACCCCCCCCCGGGCGGCGTTCCCCCGAGGCAGGGCGTGCAGACGGTCGAGCCACGCCTCTCCGGCCTTTATCAGTCCCGCGTAGTCCTCGTTGCGAGCGCGCCGGAACAGCTCCGCCACCTCGTTGTCAGCGAGATTCTCGATCTGCTCCACCTTGAGGAGGGTCGCTTCCCCCTCAGCCCGTTGGATCGCCTGACAGAGCCACTGGGCGATCTCGTATCGTTCCTCGCCGAAGGGAAGAAGATAGGCGGAGTTCCTGAAGGAGACCGCCCCTAGCTTCTTGAGCTTCCGCCAGATCCTCACCCGGCTGCTGCCCGCCTCAGGTGGAAGGGTGTAGATCAGCACCAGCCATTTGTATCGCGCTGCTTGCATCATGGCCTCTGGAGCGATAATGTAATAATCGTTACATTATAATATACTAATGCATTACAATTTCCGTCAAGGGGAAATTCGGATGGTGAGTGGCGCAAAGGGCTCGTCCGCATGGCCAACGGTCAGTTAGCCCTAGTGCCCTACAACAGACCCGCTATGCGGTATTCGACGAGCAGTGGGGAAGAAGCGCACTTATCGCGGTGAGGGGTACGTCGCGAGAAAGGTAAGCAATCCGGTGTGGTGAATATTCAGGCGTGCGCCGAGGACTCAAGCTCCTGAAAATACCGCTCGACGCGAGCGAGATCGTCTTCGGTGTCCACCCCGATAGTGTCATACGGGGTCTCGATGACATAGATCGGTATGCCATGCTCCAGGAACCGGAGTTGCTCGAGCTTTTCAGCCTGTTCCAGCCGCGATGGCGGAAGCCGGTGAAATCGATCTAATGCCGATCGTGTATACGCGTAGAGGCCGAGGTGTTTGAAGTAGCGAGTCTCAGGAACCTGGTCCCGGTTATAGGGGATGGCGTAGCGGGAGAAATAGAGCGCTTTACCGTCCATGTCCGTCACGACCTTGACGCAGTTGGGGTTGTGCGCCTCATCCGCCGTGATAGAGGTTTTCAGCGTACTGACCTGGGCCGAGGGATCTTCCAAGAACGGCTGCAGAAGAGCCTCCAGGTGTGCCGGCCTGATCATCGGCTCATCACCCTGGATGTTGACATAGATATCGGCCGGCGACGACTGCATGACCTCATGGATCCTGTCGGTCCCGGACGTATGGCAGCTTGAGGTCATACGGACCTTCATCTGATGCTCGACGCAGTAGTCATGCACCTCTCTCGAATCGGTCGCCACCACGAGGTCGTCCAGCAACCTACATTGGCTCGCGCGTGTAAAGACGTGGTACAGCATGGGTCGGCCACAGATCGCCCGGAGAACTTTACCATGCAGCCTCGTCGAATCAAGCCGTGCAGGAATGACTCCGACGATCGTTCTCTTTGCGTGATACTGCATCGAGTCGCGGATGCTATCCCTACGGCTTTTTCTCGGATACCAGGATGACCTCGTGCATCTCGAGCATGCTCCGGCCCGCGAACATCTCCTTGGGCGCCGGGTTGGCATGGGCCTGCCTGAACGAGTCACTTTGGGTCCAGGCCTCGAACGCCGCCTGGCTCTCCCAATAGGTTATGACGACGTAATAATCGCCCACGATAGGCCGAAGGATCTCGTTCCGGATGAATCCCGGCATCCGGTCAACCGCGCCAAGGCGTTGCTCGAACCGCTTCTCAAACTCTCGCTCGTAGCCCTTAGTAATCGGTACCCTGTTGGCAGTAACAATCATGGTGCCCTCCCATTCACGACAATTTGCCTTCGTTAGATCGGATGATCAGCATCATAACTGTCTGAATGCAAGTCGTCAACGACTCGTCATTGCGAGCGACCGAAGGGAGCGCGGCAATCTTACCGTCGTCGTCCTGAAGAACTGTGAGATTGCTTCGGCTTCGCCTCGCAATGACACAGGAGACGTTCGAAACAATGACAAATAGATACAAGGGTAGGACCGTGGATACAGAAGCTTAACCGGAATGCGCTTGCATGCAACGGTCAAGTTCGTCAATAAGGGACCGTTTCTCATTAGCGCTCAAAAAGCTCGCCTCGAATGCATTTCTGGCGAGCGTGTAGATATCACGCTGGCTAAGCCCGAGCGCCCGTTGTGAAGCCAGAAGATTCTCGGTGATATAGCCGCCGAAGTAGGCGGGATCGTCGGAATTAACGGTGACGCACAGCCCCAGATCAAGCAGCTTTTTGAGATTATGGTCTTCCAACGACTTAAAGACACAGAGCTTCACATTCGAGATGGGACATACGGTGAGAGGAATCCTTTCCCTGGCCAGTCGCTGGACAAGTACCGGATCTTCAAGGCACCGGACGCCATGGTCTATCCGCGACACGTTGAGCAGATCGAGCGCCTGCCGGATATAGTCCGGAGGACCCTCTTCCCCTGCATGGGCCACGGTGAGATACCCTTCCACCCTGGCCCGCGCAAACACCTCGACGAACTTGTTGGGAGGATAGTTCTGTTCTGACGAGTCTAATCCGACAGCCACAATCCAGTCCTTGAAAGAGAGAGACACCTCGAGTGTCTGCATAGCCGCTTTCGCGCTCAGGTGGCGGAGGAAGCACATAATCAGCTTTGATGAGATTCCGAATCTCGGAACAGCCTCTTCGAGGGCGCGATGGATGCCCCTGATAACCGTTTCAAATGGCACGCCCCGATCAGTGTGGGCCTGGGGATCAAAGAAGATTTCCGCGTGTCGAACATTCTGTTGCACGGCGCGTTCAAGATAGGCCCACGTCAAATCAAAGAAATCCTGCTCGGAAAGAAGTGAGCGGGTTCCTTCGTAATAGATGTCCAGGAACGACTGGAGGTTGTGGAAGTTATAGGCCTCGCGCAGCTCTTCTACCGTCCGGAATCGAAGGGCGATCCGATTACGCCTGGCCATCTCGCACAGCAGTTCAGGCTCCAGCGTGCCCTCAATGTGCACATGCAACTCTGCCTTCGGAAGATCGCGAATGAACTGTTCCAGGTCGTGTGCGGTCATGGTGTCGGCCTTCCTCACGTGCCAGGCGTTCGTTATGTAACGGCGCTTACCGAAAGGATACACTACCTGTCGCCTGCATCCAAACCTTTCGGACTCTTATACCGTTCAACGAACACTTGCCCCCTCTTGAAGGTAGGCTTATAATTCGCGGCAAGCGTAGCCTTCCGCGCGCGGGGGGTACCGCGCCTTTGCTGAAAACTGAGGAGGACCGGATGCCGACGATCGTTGCTGCTGCTGAGCTTGCGCGTATGGTCACTGATGCCCACGAGCGGACCATCGCACTTGTACACGATCTGGCGGATACGCAACTGGTTGTTCCCCAAACGGAGATCGTCAATCCGTTCCTTTGGGAGCTTGGGCATGCGGCCTTTTTTTATGATGTCTTTCTCCTGCGCGCCCTCGGCTCCAGCACGTTCCTTCTGGAAGGGGCAGAGAATTTCTACGACTCGTTCAAGGTAGACCACTGTGACCGCTGGGG
>JAGWQH010000087.1 GCA_028870115.1 Candidatus Methylomirabilota bacterium | reverse complement strand
TTTTCACTCTGCGGAGTTGATCGCGCGGGTACGATCCCTGCTGAGGCTCAAACAGTTTACCGATGAGTTGGAAGATGCAGAGGATGTGCTGTGTACGTTGGCCCTGAGCGTTGAGGCCAAGGATGCGTGTACCGATGGACACTGTGAACGATTGGCCCTGTACTCCGTGACCCTTGGCCGAAGTTTGGGCCTTCCACGGGAGCAGTTAAAAGCGCTACATCGTGGAGGTTACCTGCACGACGTCGGCAAGATTGCTGTTCCGGAGTCGATCCTGAATAAAACGACAGAGCTGACCGAGGAAGAATGGCGGATCATACGGACACATCCGGTGATCGGAGAGCGGATATGTAAGCCGCTCAAGTCGCTGAAATTGGTCCTTCCCATTATTCGTCATCACCATGAACGATGGGATGGCGGTGGGTATCCCGATGGCTTGAAGGGACAGGGGATTCCCCTTGCGGCGAGAATCATTCGCGTCGTTGATATCTACGACGCACTGATGACGGCCCGGCCCTATAAGCCCCCACTCGAAACCCACCAAGCCTTCTCAATTATGCGGCAGGCATCGGAGAAAGGCTCATGCGACCCCAGGTTAATAGAGCAGTTTATCAGTCTATTGCAGTCCGGTAAGACCCTCGTAGGTCTGGAGAAGATGAGGCCAAGGCGACTATAGGCGGTCCTCAGCTCGCCCCCTTTTGGGTTGTTCCTCCATGCAATCTCTGCTAGACTAAATGTGTTTTGAGAACAGGGCGCGAACGTCTATTCGACTGCATGCTCGCCATCTGCGTGAATCCGCGGTTGGGATGTGGCATCTTGGATAACGGAGTCCGCGATGGTGCTGGGCCTCGCATTCTCAGGATCTTGAATGGCGAGGACTGACGGAGCAGGGGGGCTTCCTGGGGTGACGGCTGCCGTCGAGACCAGGGGTTTGGTTAAGTGGTTCGGCGCGTATCCGGCCCTGCGGGGCATTGACCTTCGGGTTGCCCAAGGGGAGGTTCTGGCTCTGTTTGGCCCGAACGGAGCGGGGAAGAGCACCCTGCTGAGAATCCTGGCCGGACTGGTGCGGCCCACTGCCGGATCAGCGCAGGTCGCTGGGTTCGATGTAAGCAGAAATGGCGACGGCGTAAGGCGGGTTGTCGGTGTTCTTGCCCACGGTCACCAACTGTATGAGGCCCTGACCGGGCGTGAAAACCTCCTGTTTGCGGCGACCATGCTGGGACTAGATCGTCCCGCCGAACGCATATCGGAGGTTCTGGCGAAGGTTGGACTGGAGGGAGCGGCGGCAGCTCGGGTCAGGACTTTCTCCAGCGGGATGAAGCGGCGTCTTGCGCTCGCAAAACTGATGCTCCGTGAGCCGAAGATTCTACTGCTTGACGAGCCCTTCACAAACCTCGACCTCCAGGCGTCGAAGCTACTGGAGGAATTCCTCATGGCCTCAAAAATAGCGGGTACCACGACATTGCTGGCTACTCATAACCTGTCGATCGGTTTTGCCCTGGCAGATCGGATGGCCATCTTGCAGCAGGGGCG
>JAGWQH010000086.1 GCA_028870115.1 Candidatus Methylomirabilota bacterium | reverse complement strand
GCGCCAGCAGCCAGTGCCCCGGCATCTTATCAACTTGCAGCCCGTGTCCCGGCAGGATCTCCTCGTGTTCATTCATGAGCGTTTTTCGCTTTCTCCTTCGGCTGTGTAGTCCGTCACCCAGAGCCACACATCTCACAGTTGCGGATCCGTAACCGGTGGCTTGATTCATGGGTGTTACCGTATCGGGGTTACAATACCATAGTTTTGACGCCGGGTCAGAGATACTCGCGCTCGGCCTGGCGGATGGCGCGATAGCGCTCGAAGGCCTGCCGTGGGTCTTCGAGTCCCAGCAGCGATTTGAGGGTGCTGCCGCGCAACAGGTGGGCGAGCATCCGGAGCCCGTTATGCAGTACGAAGAAGGGGCTGTGCGTAAACGCGACCGGCAGGTGGCGAAGCTTCATCCACCGGTCGGCCCGCCACCGCCTAAACTCAATCTCCTCAGCCGAGAGGTGCTCGCTTCGTACGATGGCGGTCGTGCCGTCGTACTCTTCGAGCCGTTCGTTGATGATCAGCCCATGGTCGCGAAACTCCTTGGTCATCGGCGTGCGCGGATACGGTGTCGGATGCTGGATGTACGGCCAGTCAATATACGCTCTGGCAAACTCGATGTTGGTCTCAAGGGAGGCGCGGGTATCGTTCGGATTGCCAATGATCAGCCCGCCGACCACGTAGATCTTATGTCGGTGTAGAAAGTCGATCGCCTTGATCGCAGCATTGCCGGCCGTGTGACCGTCCTCGCGCTTGATATTTTTGCGGCGGGCACGCAGGAATGTCAGGTCCTCATCGAGGATGTTCTCGATGCCGAGAAAGACGTAGCGAAAGCCCGCCCGGCGCATAAGCGGTGCGAGTTGCTCGCCATGATTGGCGATGACCGAGGTCATGGCCTGCACCGTGTAGTCGATATTGTAGAGCCCGGCATCGATGATGGTGTGGCAGAGCGCCTCGAACCGCCGCACATTGAGCATGATATTATCATCGACAATGAAGATCGCCTGCGCGCCGTGGTTGCGTGCATCGCGGATGTCCGCAATCACCCGGTCCAGCGGGTAGGTGTGGAAATTGCGGCCGCGCATCGCGATAATCGAGCAGAAGCTGCAATCGAAGGTGCAGCCGCGCGATGTTTCGATGACATCGACCTGCCGGCCGAGCACGGTGTACCCAGCCAGCACCCGCGCGTCGCGGTTGGACAGCCGTATCTCGCCATCTTCGAGGGAGTTGGCCGGCCGGTCCGGATTGTGAGAAAAGTGGTCGCCGCTCCTGTACGACAGGCCCAAGATCTGATCGTACCCGCTCTGATTCTCGATGGCACGCAGGAGCTCGCGGAAGGTAATCTCGCCCTCACCGCGCACGATGAAGTCGACACTGCCCCAAGAGCTATCAGTATATGCTTCTGTGGCCATACTCGGATCGTAGCCGCCGACGACAACGCGCAAATCGGGGCTGCAGGAGCGCACAAGGTCGATGATCTTCCTCGCGGTCTTGCGCTGGAAGGTCATCACTGATAGTCCGAGCACATCGGGGTTGATCTGGCGCACGAGCCGCTCGATGGTCTCGCGGACACGCCGCTGGACGAGAATCAGGTCTGCTACAGCAACTTGGTGATGGGGATCGATATTGCCGGCGAGGGACGTGAGGGCGGCGTTGGGCATCCGGATGGTGACCGTCGGCATGTGCTCGAATGAATCGGGCATGGAGAGCAGCAGGATGTTCATAGTGCTTCTCCCGGCGCTCGCGCGCCACACGGCCATTACGTCCAATAGGACCATTCCGCTAGTTGGCCCCATACTAATGCAACCACATGCAAAGCGCAAGAGGCCGGAGCGTTGGCTATGGTGTACGTGCCCCAACCTTTACTCAACCGTGCATGCAGGCTGCTAGGGGCGACGCTGATTATCGCGCAGGCGCAGCATCAGGAGAAACAGGCCACGCAGTTTGATGCGCCGTTTCGGGAGCGATTCGAGAGGAGGGTCTGGTGCGTGGGCCGTCCTGGCTTAATCGTCGCAGCGGGGCCGGCGCACGCCCTACAATCAACATCCGTGGCCCATTGTCCAGGATCCGATACTTCTCGTTCTCAGGCAGAGGCGACAGTACCCAGTTGTAGAGGATCTTGGCATCTTCAAGGATCGGTTTGCGGGGATATCCGTAGTACCTAGCCTGCATCGCCTCGTCGTACAGTCCGATGCAGCCGTGCGAGGCCGGATATCCGGGAACGTCACGCCCATGAATCCAGAATGCGACACCTTCCCTGTTGATGTAGAATCGAAGCGCGTAGTTCATCGGATACGGGATGCTGGTCTTCTCGATGGTATAGCGGGAAGAATGGTGATGGTGGTGAGCGGCAGTAATAGTAAATTCGCCTGCGGGCGTTTCGTTTCTCCGCTCACCTGTAGCGACCGGCGCCGAAAACGCCAGTCGACCATGCTCATAGGCGCCGAGGAACTGCTCCGCGAGATCGATCAGAATAAACTTGGCCTCGCCGGCTGCTGAGGGGTACTCCTGAGGCATCGGTGTGAAATTGGCCACATCCTCAAGGTGCTTGGGAACCTTTAGAAAGATGCCGGGAAAGGCATGGCGCCGGTCGATCCGGTTGAATCGGGCCACATCCACCCACTGGTTTCCGAACAGGGTTTCCAGCGTCTCGCGGGCGCGCAGGCGCCGACACCCCCAGTCCACCCTGGCATCACTGGGATACTGAATGGCACATCGCGAAGAAGGAGGGAAACCCGCGCTCCGGAGTTCACCGGGTGTAGAGAACAGGAGGAAGCAGACGAGAGCGGCAGTACGCCAAAGAGGCCGGCTGCTCACCAGTACCTGAATGTTCCGGAATCCAGATGGACAAAGCCTCTGCGGGGATAATAGCCCACGCCACCATATCTCAGATCGAGTGCAGTCTTCTTGATCACATTCGGGTTAACCCCCGGGATGCGAAAATCTATTGCCTTACCAGCCAGGTGAAGGCTATGCCTTGCCACTCCCCTTCTTTTTCTGACCAGCAGTCGATTGTACTCAGGCGACCTGAAACCTGATATGACGTGGATTTCGTTGTCTCCACCCAACTGCTTATCCACCGTATTCACAAACTCAATCACTCGAACGTCCATCTTAGTTGCCCGATTCGTATAATGACAACGAAGGAGATAGTCGAGGGCCTCCAAGGCATCCGGGTCATATTGGCCGGATGGGTCCCTGTAGGTGACGTCTAGCCGCTCATTTGTGTGGGTGTTATACAGGGAGAGCCTCCCCTCTGAGACAGGCGAGGCGATCAGATCCTGCGCCCACGCCGGCTCGCCGACCAGCAAGAAGGCAGACGCGAGAGAAGCCTTCAGGAAGGATCTTCGTGTCCAAAAGTGATGAGCCGATCCCGACATCCTGACCTCCATAGATTGCACATCGAATAGCCGTTGCGCTAAGAAGCGCGCATAACGATAACAGAAAAAGCGCGCGAGGGTCAAGAGGAAAATAGAAAGTTGGAAAGAAGGCGCTGAGCGGTAGAGGAGGTCCAGCCCACCGGGATAAGGGCCGTCCGATCGGTGAAAGATCGCTCTAGGACCCGCATGGCCACATCTTACTCACGGCGAGGGAACGTACCAGCAGGTGGAAGAGGAAGTCAAGAGGAATGACTGTCCCGGAAGGATCGGACCGCGTAGCAAGGCAGGTCGTGGGCGGTCGTCCCATGCCAGGCGTACGGCAAGATTCCGATGACCAACGACCGCGCTTTCAGAGCGGGCCGCATCTGATGCGATTGCAGCGTAAATCTCCCCTCAGAGATCATGCGGTTCTTGCGCTAAGCCGTCCGTAAGGCGTCTACGATCTTTAAGCGCGCCGCGCGCACCGCGGGCAGAAACCCGCCGGCCAGCCCCATCGTGAGCGCGAACATGAGCGACTTTCCGACGATCTCCGGCGTGAGCGTGAACCGGAAGGCCAGTTCCGAGAATGACTGCCAGTTCATCGTCGAGATCTGGACGAGTTGCATCGCCGAGGCGAACGTCAGCCCTACCACCCAGCCGGTAAGTCCGAGGAAGAGCGCCTCTGCGAGAAACGCCACGAGGATCGAGCCCCGCCGGAATCCGAGGACCCGCAGCGCGCCGATCTCTGACGTGCGGGTCGCCACCGCCGCGTACATGGTGATCATCGCGCCGATCATCGCGCCGACCGAGAAGATGACCGAGAGGGTCAGCCCGAGGTAGCTGATGAAGTTCGACATGGCCTGCGACTGCTCCTCGTAGAAGGTACGCTCGCGCTTCACGTCGAGTGTGAGCCGCGGGTCGGACTCCAGTCGCCGCTTCAGCGCCTCAAACTGCGACGGGTCGGCGAGGCGCGCGGCGACCGACGAGAACGCCGTCCGTCGGAATGCCTGAAGCATCTGCTCACCGTCGCCCCACACCTCAGAGTCGAACGCCGATCCGCCGGCGTCGAATACACCGACTACCGTCCAGTCGCGGCCGCCAAAACGCAGCCGTTCGCCGATACCTGTGCCGTCGAAGCGCTCGGCGATGCTCCTGCCTACCGTGATCTCAGTGCTGCCCGGCCGAAACATCCGTCCGGAGATTACCCCGACCTGCGGGCGGATGGCGAGACCCTCCGCGCCCACCCCGCGCACGGTAACATTAGTCGGCACGCCGGTCCCGCGCTTCGGCTGCGTGATCAGTACGACCACCTCTTTCGACGCCATCCGCGTCCCGCCTGGGCCGAGTGCGATCTCCGGTTGGCTCTCTATGATCGCCGCCTGCGCGCGCGAGACCCCGCTTTGGATCTCTGTGCCGGAGGAGCGGCGCGTGACGAGGATGTTGTTGGGCTGCCCGGTGGCCACGAGCGTTTTCTTGAGTCCGGCGTCGAGCATCATCACCGCGGCAAACACAAAGACCACAAGGGCCATCCCACCCGCGGTCAGCGCGGTGGTGTACTTGCGGGCCCAGAGGTTACGTACACTGTACGAAATGGGAATCGGCATGGTTTTACCTCCGCAATCACCCGATCGCGCGGAGCCCTTCGACGATCTTTATCGTTGCCGCCCGCCGCCCGGGTACGGCCGCCGCGACGATCCCGATGCCAAGCGCGCAAAGGATCTGTAGTGCGACGGTCTCGCCGCTTACCTTGAATACTGGGAACAGCGTGCCGACCTTTGCTGCAAACCAATCGCTGACCGGAAATGTGGCCGCAATGCCGATCGCCGCTCCGATAGCGGCGATTGCGACCGATTCGCCAACGATAAGCGCTGCGATGTAAACGGGCGAAAACCCGAGGACTTTGAGTGTCGCATACTCGGAGAGCCGCTCGCGGGCGGTCATCGCCATCGTATTTGCCATGACCGCGAGGATAATGACGATCACCACATAGGACACGACCCTGATCGCAATGACCAGCGCCTCGGTCTGCTTGACAAAGCCGATCTGGAACGCCCGCTCGGTTTCGGTCAGCGTCTCGGCAAGCGAGTTCTTGAACACGGCGTCGATCGCGCGGCTCACCTCGGCGACGCGGTCGATGTCGGTGACGTCGACAAGATAGACGCCGACCTGATCGGTCTGGCGCCCGGTGCGCTTTTTCATCGTCTCGTTGAGATACTCCCAGTGAAAGAACATCTGCGAGGTATCGGTTTTGGTGTCGGCGCCATCGTAGATAGCACGTACCGTGAACTCCCAGGTGCCGGGGTAGATTGTCCCGCGCAGCGGCAGAGCGTCGCCGACCTTAAGGTGATATGTACTGGCTAGCTTGCGGCCGATGACGCCACCCTTGCGGTCGCGCAGAAAGGCTGCAAACTCCTCCGGTGCGATGAGATATTCGGGATACATAGCGAAATAGGTGCGCGGCTCGATGGCGAACTGCGGGAAGAAGTTCTTCGGATCCTGATAGATGCCGGCGAACCAGGTGGCGTGCGATACAGCGCGCACCCCGTCGACGGCGCGGATCTGGTCACGATAGCTGAGCGGCAGATGAAAGACCAGCGAGACGGAGTTGCGCGTCACGAGCCGCGTCGGGGCCGCGCCAGCCGCACCCGCGTACCACGCGTCCACGACTGTCTGCAACAGCCCGAACGAGAGGATCGCGACAACCAGTCCGAGCAGCGTGAGCGCAGTGCGCAGCCTGTGGCGCAGCGCGTTGCGGAGGATGAGCTTCAGGAACTGCATCGGGCGCTCACCTTAGCGACCGCTCGTGCACATCGGTCGCCGTCGACAGCTCGCCCTTATCGAGATACATGATCGCATGGGCCTGATCGGCGGCACGGCGGTCGTGTGTGACCATCACGATCGTCTTGCCGAGGTCGGTGTTCAGGCGATCCATGAGCGTAAGCACCTCCTCGGCCGAGTGGCGGTCAAGATCGCCGGTCGGCTCGTCGGCTACGATCAGCCGCGGGTCGGTAATGATCGCGCGCGCGATCGCGACACGCTGCTGCTGCCCGCCGGAGAGCTCCGAAGGATAGTGCACCATGCGGTCAGACAGGTCGACAAGCGCGAGCGCCGCTTCCACGTGCTCGCGCCGCTCACGGCGGGTGAGACGCGTCAGCGTGAGAGGCAGCTCGACGTTCTCGAAGGCCGTCAGGACCGGTATCAGGTTGTAAAACTGGAAGATGAAGCCGACCGTACCCGCGCGCCAGTCCGCGAGCTCGGTCTCCGACAGCCGGGTGATATCGACATCATCAAAGAGGATCTGTCCGGCGTCTGGCTTGTCGATACCGGCGATCAGATTGAGCAACGTCGACTTGCCGGATCCCGATGGACCCATCAGGCCGAGGAAGTCACCCGCGCGTACCTCGAATGTGATGTCGGTCAGCACCGGCACGATCTGCCCGCCGCGTCGGTAGGACTTCGCGACGTTGCGAATGGCGATCAGCGGCAGCGGAGAGGCGGTCTCATCCACTAGCGGTTGCCTCCTGCCGTCACTTCCGATCTACCTTGACGCGCGTACCGTCGGTGAGCCTGTCGAGAGGCGTAAGGACGACCTTCTCCCCGACCGGGACGCCGCTTACCTCGACCAGATCACCGAGCGCGCGGCCGGTCTCGACCTTGGTGCGCATCGCCCTGCCGTCTTTCAGGATGAAGACGACCTTCATACCGTCGCGCTCGACGACCGCCTGCCTCGGGACGGCGGTGACCGGCTTCCGATCGGCCAGCGCAACCTCGCGCTCGAGGAATGCGACCTTCGCGCTCATATCCGGCAGTACGCGCTCGTCGTGGTCCACAAGCCCGATCTTGACCATTACCGTCGCCTTCGCGCGGTCGACGGTCGGTACGATCCGGTTCACCATGCCGGCAAAGCGCGTATCGGGCACGGCGTCGAGCTGAATCTCGCACGGCTGGCCGACCTTAATCCGACCGAGCGAGGACTCCGCCACGTCGGCTTCGATCTCAAGCGTCGACATATCGGCGATGGTCACGACCGCGCCCTTGGTGTCGATGGCACTCGAGAACGGGGTAATGTTGTCGCCGACGTTTGCGTTCTTAGTGAGCACCACCCCGTCGAAAGGCGCGCGGATCAATGTCTGGTCGAACGAGACGTCCGCCGCCTTGAGATTTGCCCGCGCGACTGCAATGGCAGCCGCGCTCGAGCGCACCGCCGCGCGCGCCTTGTCGGCTCGCGCCACCGCGGTGTCGAGTTCCAATTCGCTGATAAGCTTGTTCTGTGACAGCTCGCGCCAGCGCGCCAAGTTGCGTTCGGCGTCGAGCAGCTCGGCCTGCGCCTGATCGAGGTTCGCCTCAGTGACCTTAACGTTTGCCGCTGCCTGTTCGCGGGCCGCTGCGACGTCGCGACTCTCAAGCCGCGCGATGGCCTCATCCTTCTTGACGTGGGTGCCTTCCATTACGCCGAGCCATTCGAGACGTCCCGTCGCTTTCGACGCCACCGCGGCCTTGCGCTGCGCAACGACGTAGCCGGTGGCGTTCAGCGCGGTGACCGCCTGCGACGGATACGCGGTCGTCACCGAGGCGGTCTCCACGGTCACAGGCCCGCTGAGGCCGCCGGAGAATCCCAGGACCGCCCCGGCGACCAACAAGGCGAGACCCACCGCCCAAGGCCACCGCCGTCGGCGTGCGCGCGGGGCGCGGGCCGCGGTCCGGTCAATGCTCAGTTTTGAGAGATCGGGACTACCCACGATATGCCTCTGAGGAAGGGTGCACGAGTCAACTCAGGGTGGATGAGAGTTCCTGGAGCAGCAGGCCGAGGCGCGCGCAAATCGCCTTCGTCCGAAGGCCCAGTCTAACTAGGGTGGGAAAGGTGAACGGATGCGTGATCAGGTATCGGATCAATCGGGGCAGGTGTGGTTCCCCCTCCGTGTTGAGGAATTGATCGAAGCCGATCCCAAGATCTTCGTGGATTGGATCGAGGACGCCGCGAAGGGCCAGGAAAGGGACCGAACAGGCCGAGGCCGCAGACGCAATAGCCGCACTCTCCATATCCAGGGCTATGGCGCCCGATTCCGCTGCCAGTCGGCGCTTTTCCTCCACCGTCAGTACGATGCGGTCAACAGTGAGGATTGGGCCGAGACTGTACCGACTGCCCCATTGTCGGATGATGGTCATGGCTACGTCCTGCAAGCCGGAATCGCACGGGAAGCTTTCCAGCCTCGAGCCCTTCTCCCTTCGAAGGATCACCCGGTCTCCCACAATCAGGTCCCCTGTCTGTAACTGAGAGCTCAGTCCGCCTGCGACGCCGAGCGATAAGGCCGCGGCGATGGGCATCTCCTCAAAGAGGCGGTGGGCGGCGGTTTCCGCGTTGTCCGGTCCCATTCCCGTCCTGGCCAGTAAGAGATTGCGGCCGTCTACCTCGACCCTGACGATCGAGTCGGATCGGTGCGCCGATCGACAGGTCGGCCGTAAGAAAGTGGCGAGAGGCTTCATCTCTGCCTGGGTCGCCACGAAGATGGCGAACGGCGCGTCGCGGACCTTGCTAGTCCGAGCGGTTTGCGCCGTCTTCATTATGGCCGGAGGCGGCCTTCTGCAGAAGGGTGCGATACAGGGAAAGGGCCCAGAGCGGAAAGTAAAGACGGTAGAGATGATACCGAAGATAAAAGACGCGGGGGAATCCTGTTCCAGTGAATTCTCGTTCCTCCCACCCTCCATCCGCGCACTGAGTCCGGAGGAGGTAGTCGATACCCCTTTCCACCGCGGGATGTCGTACGACGCCCGCGTGCAAGAGTCCCAAGAGCGCCCAGGCGGTTTGTGAGGCGGTACTGGGGCCCTGGCCGGCTGTTCGGGGGTTCTCGTAGGAATAGCATGATTCCCCCCAGCCGCCGTCGGGGTTCTGATGACTGATCAGCCAGTCAACAGCTCGCCGGATGTACGGCTGGTCCATCCGCTCTCCGATGGCTCGAAGGCCCGCCAGAACCGACCAGGTGCCGTAAATGTAATTGACTCCCCATCGGCCGAACCAGCACCCTGCCGGTTCCTGCTCGCGCTTGAGGAACGCGATCGCGCGTTGAGCCACAGGGGCTGCATTGCTCCACCCCAGGTGACCGAGCATCTCAAGCATCCGTCCGGTCAGGTCCGCCGTAGGCGGGTCGAGCAGCGCCTTGTGATCCGCGAAGGGGATCTCGTTCAGGAACAGTTTGTTGTTGTCCTTATCGTATGATGCCCAGCCTCCATCGCTTGACTGCATCGGGAGGACCCACTTGAGTGCCTGTGCGAGCGCCGCGTCTTTCGTCGCTTGGTCAGGAAGATCGGTCTTGATCAGGGCGGTCATCACCACCGCGCTGTCGTCGACATCGGGATAGAACTCGTTCTCGAACTGAAAGTACCAGCCGCCCGGCTCGGCCTCCGGGGCCCTGACCTTCCAGTCCCCCATCGTTCGGGTCTGCTTCGAGAGCAGCCATTCGCACGCGCTGATAAGCGCAGGGTGATCGGTCGGCAACCCCGAGGCAATCAGCGCATTCACCGCCAGACAGGTGTCCCAGCTCGGGGGGAAACAGGGCTGTACGTGGAGCGTCCGATTATCTTCCACCTCGAGGGCTTCGATCTGCTTGAAGGCCCTTGCCACCAAAGAGTGCTCGACCTCGTAGCCCAGACAGCGCAGCGCGATGACCGAGTTTGCCATGGCCGGATAGATCCCGCCGAGGCCACCTTCCCCCATTCGGCGAAGCATCCAAGCCGTGGCCCGCTCCATCGCCAACCGACGGAAGTGGGGTATCGGATGCCACTCATACCAACGGAGCATCCGGTCGGCGGCTAAGAAAAGGTTTCGCCTCGAAAGCGGCTGGGAATCCTTGGGAAACCAGTAGTCATGCTTCGGCACGTTCCCCCCACGAAGCTCCGCGAGATCGGCGCCGGCAGGGACCGGCGTGATCGGTTTGTGGGCGAAGATGATCATCAATGGGGTCAGGACCGTTCTGGACCAGTAGGAGATCGCATGCATATTAAACAACGACCCTTGGGGGAGGAGAAACAGCTCGATCGGCATAGCCGGGACGCCGCGCCAATCGAATTGACCGAAGAGGGCGAGGGTAAACTTAGTGAAGACATTAGCACGAAAGAGCCCGCCCTGACTTAGAATAACCTCTCGGGCCCTCCGCATGAACGGCTCGGTTTTGGGGTGGCCGCACAATTTTAGCGCGAAATAGGCCTTGACCGTAGTACTCAGGTGGCTCGGCCCGCCATGGTAGATGCTCCAGCCGCCATCCGGCAGTTGCGTATCGCGTAGGTAGGCTGCAGCCTTCCGCTGCTTGGTTTCATCCACTTTGCCGAGCAGGTAACGGAGCATGAGGTACTCTGAGGTAAGTGTGGAGTCGGCCTCTAGTTCTGCTGCCCAGAAGCCTGCAGGATCTTGTATGGCCAGAAGCCGGGACCGGGCCTGTTCGATCGCCTCGTCAAGCAGGCTCTTATCGATGTGCGAGGCGGTCTCTTCCAGGAGGGGCGACCGGCCGGTCGCCCCTACCATCTTCTCCATTTCAGACGGCACCGGCATAGCGCTCACTCCAAAAAGTTCCAGACGGCCATCCTGAGCATGTCTTTGGGGCTGTTTCGGAGTCCGCGAACGACGGAGGCCTCGAAGCCGGAGTGCATCTTGCAATTGTAGCAGCGCGGGTCCTGACGGGACTCCCAGTAGTCCCAATCCGTACTTTGCCAGAACTCTTCAAACGTCCGGAAATACTTCTCTCCGATGAGATAGCACGGCCCCTTCCAGCCTTGAGGGGTATAGGTGACAGTGCTCCACGGCGAACAGGGGTACTCGCGCAGGCCGGCCGCAAATTCGAGAAACATCGGGGTGGAGGTTAGTCGATACCGCTTCGACAGTTCGAGAACCTTTTGAAACTTTTGGTGGATCTCTTCACGGGCCAGAAAGAAATCGGACTCGACCGAGGTGTAGTGGTAGCCGGGCGTGAGAAGCATCCCGTTTACCTGGTACTCCTGCAGCAGGTGGCACAGCGCCTCGACCTCATTCAGATCGGTCTCCTTGAAGATGGTTGTATTTGTCGTGATGCGATAACCAAACCGCTTACCTTCTTTGATCATATCCAACGCCTTATCGAAGACGCCTTCTTTGTCGCAGACCTGGTCATGGGTCTGTCTCAGCCCATCCAGGTGGATATTCAGAGTGAGCCGGTTATGCGGCGCAATCCGGCCGTAGACGTTTCGATCAAGCAGCAACCCGTTCGTACACAGATAGATATGCCGCTTGCGCGCAATAATCCCCTCCACCAGCCCTTTCAGTTCAGGGTAGATGGTGGGCTCCCCGCCGCAGATCGAGACGACCGGGGCGCCGGAGTCGTCCGCCGCCTTCAGACACTCCTCCAGTGTCAACCGATCCTCGATTCTCCCGGTGTGCCGCTCAACGGAGCACCCCAAACACGCCAGGTTACACGTATACAGCGGTTCGAGCATGAGGACGAACGGATACCGCTTGTTCCCTTTGAGTGCTTGGCGGATTTGGTGTTGAATCATATCCGTTGTGATGTGCAGCGGAAATCTCATGACAGTACTCCACGGCTGACAAATCTGTGCGCTGTCCCCCACTGCCAGTAACGTGTGAAGACCATCCACGTAATTGGGATATACAGGAAGACGCCGCTTATCTCAAGTAGCTTCTCGCCATTGACGAAGGTCATCACGAGGTCAAAGACCAGGATCAGGTAGTAGAGCATGGCGCCGCTGTAGAAACCGAAAGGAATCCCGTGTCTGGTGGAGGAGCACTCGGCCGTAGACGCGACACCCCAGGCAATCCCCGTAAACAGGTCAGTCCGCCGCCCTCCAATGGCGACAGAGGCCGCCGTCAGATAGAACGCCAGGAACAGAAAAACGTAGGGTCTTAAGAAAACCGTAGTAACAAGGAGTTGGATCGCTTCCGCCATTCAGCTCCCTCGCACTAACCAGCCAACTGGCATCCGGAATTTAGCATAATGTCATTCTGAATACTGCGTGAACAGTCATAGATGCAGCGGTGGGTCAGCGGGTCAGGGACGAAGTAGAAACCCGGCATTCGGGTTTCTCCGGCCATGGGAATGGATACTACCCCAAGGGTAGGGTGCATTCCAAGCCGCAAACCTACCGTATTGTGGCAATATAGGCCACCGAGACTGATCAGCCATTGGCCGTTCACGCGGGAGTCTGATATATATCACATTTGACTCGACGCTGGCAATCTCAAAAGAACGCAGTCCGTGCAGGATGACTACACATGCGGAACCTTTCCTCCTGTGGTCAAAGTGTAAGAACGGACCCATGACGAGAGGGAACTATCAACTTATCTTGTATCTGCCGAAAGCGACAGCGCTGCAGGTGGGAAGGCGGGGGACTTTTCTTTTTCCGGCAGGACGATATGTCTATACGGGCAGCGCGTTGAACGGTGTCGAACGTCGCCTGGCCAGGCATCAACGACAGAACAAGAGGTTGCATTGGCATATCGATTACTTCTTACGCTACGCCCGGATCACCAGTATCAGGATATTTCCCACGCCACGGAACGTCGAATGCGCGCTGAATCGAAAGGTGCTCAGGCGGCCGGAGGCGCAGGTAATTGCCAAAGGCTTTGGGTCCAGCGACTGCCGATGCGTATCACACCTCGTGTTCCTTAGGCAGTGACGGACGTAAAGTCTGATCTCAGAATTTACACCTTAACCTGCGGTCCACATTGTGGGGTACCCTCTACTCTGCTATCCTGATTTATGCTAGTATCAACTCCTATAAATTACGTGGCTTACGAGGTACCACCCGGACTCTACAGCTCAAGAGAGGGATGTGGGAGGAGTCGCTCCGTGCGAGGAGGAGCTTCATGGCTGACAGCTTGACCATTATCGACAACCGAACCGAGAAGAAATACGAAATCCCTATCGAGCACGGGACGATCAAGGCCATGGATCTCCGGCAGATCAAAATCTCTGACGGCGATTTTGGATTGATGAGCTATGACCCGTCGTTCGCTAACACCGCTTGCTGCAAGAGCCAGATCACGTTCATCGATGGTGAACGGGGAGTCTTGCTGCATAGAGGCTATCCCATTGAGCAGTTAGCCGAGAAAAGCACCTACTTGGAGACCGCGTACCTCCTCATCCACGGCGATCTCCCCAGCGGCGAACAGATGGATGAATTCGTGAACCAAGTCACACGTCATACCATGGTCCATGAGAACATCAAGAAGTTGATGGATGGCTTTCACTACGATGCCCACCCGATGGGGATCCTCCTGGGGACGGTCGGCGCTCTCTCGACTTTTTATCCGGATGCCAAGAATATTATGGATCCGGAATCCCGCCACAGGCAGATCATCCGCCTGATGGCCAAGATGCCGACGCTGGCGGCGTATGCCTATCGACATAGCCGTGGGTTGCCGTACACCTACCCGGACAACAACCTGAGCTTCACCGGTAACTTCCTCAATATGCTATTCCGGATTACAGAGCCGACCTACTACCCGCATCCTGTATTGGAAAGAGCCTTAGATGTTCTGTTTATTCTACATGCCGACCACGAGCAGAACTGCAGTGGCAATGCCATGCGTTCCGTCGGCAGCTCCCACGTAGACCCGTTCTCCGCCGTAGCCGCAGCCATAGCGGCCCTCTACGGCCCTCTGCATGGAGGGGCCAATGAGGCTGTGCTGCGGATGCTGAAGGAGATCGGATCGGTAGATAAAGTGGCCGCACATATCAAGAAGGTCAAGGCCGGCGAAGTGCGATTGATGGGATTCGGGCATCGAGTCTACAAGAACTACGATCCCAGGGCCAAGGTCATCAAGCGGCTGGCTGAGGAGGTGTTTGAGGTTACAGGAAAAAATCCCTTGCTGGAGATAGCCCTCGAACTGGAGAGAATCGCGCTTCAGGATGAGTACTTCATCACGCGAAAGCTCTATCCAAATATCGATTTTTACACCGGCTTGATCTACGAGGCGATGAAGTTCCCGATGGATATGTTTCCGGTGCTCTTCGCCATCCCCAGGACAGCCGGGTGGGTTGCCCAGTGGGAGGAAATGCTCCTCGACCCGGAACAGAAGATCGCACGTCCCAGGCAGATCTATCTTGGTCAACTACGGCGCGACTATTACCCAATAGCCAAACGAGTGAGTCAGGCGCCAGGAAGAGATTGATGAAGCGAATCGTATGGCTATCATCACCATCTCCAGACAGATCGGAAGCGGCGGCGATGAGATCGCTGCCCGGCTGGCTAAAGAGCTTCAGTTTACGCTCGTAGACCACACCTTGCTCGCCGAGTTGCTGAAAGCGCAAGGGCTCCCAAGGTCGGACTTCGAAGCGCTCGATGAGGAAGAGGCCGAGGAAGAGCGACAGCATCCTGAGCAGGATCGAATCTACGTGGATCTCCTACCCACACTGATTACGGATCTAGCTACAGAAAAAAACCTTGTGGTGCTGGGTCGTGGGGGTCAATGTATCTTTCGAGGGTGTCCCGGCGCATTGCATGTGCGGGTGGTGGCCGGTGCGAAAGGGCGGGTCAGACGCCTTATGGACGAACGTGGCATAGAAGAGTACTCTGCGGCTCGTCTGGTTGAGGAGAGCGATGAGACTAGGCGGCGCTTCATCCGGTATCACTACGGGGAAGATATCGACGCCGCTGTTCAGTACGATCTGGTCATGAATACCGATCGCCTGAGCGTGGAGACAGCGACGCGCCTCGTCCAACTTGCCGTAGAGATGGTCGATCTCATAGGGAAGGGGCGGGAAATCGGGCACTGGCTTGAAGTGGCCAGGCCACTCCCCTTCGCTCATCCCAGCGAGGAGGAGTTTGCAAAGGTCCTGGATTTCTACCAAATACGATGGGAGTATGAACCCAGGACCTTTCCTCTGGCCTGGGATGAGGCGGGCAACGCGACCGAAGCCTTTTCGCCGGACTTCTATCTTGTTGATTTCGACCTCTTTATTGAACTGACCACGCTCAAGCAGAGCCTGGTAACAGAGAAAAATCGGAAGATCAGACGATTCCGGGAGCTGTATCCAGAGATCACACTGAAGGTGTTTTATGGGCGAGACTACCGGAACTTACTCGCTAAGTATGGGCTTACAAAAAAAATTAGCTCCAAGTGACCCTTCGGCCTTCATGCGTTCCCAGTCACACAACCTTTCAGATTTTCCTGGGTTTTCGTGATCCTTCCGCCAGCTTCACTAGCCTGGTGTGTTAACATCCAACCCAGGACCTTCTGAAACACCCTGGTACTTACTGGTGGCCTTCAGACCTCTTGGAGCTATCTAATATATAGGACGAGCCCTAGTTGTTGTCAAGGGGGAGCATATAAAATTCTCGATTCTCGCCATTTTTGGAGTCCGAGATGCGCCACAACATGATCCAGGACCTTGCTGAAGTCTTAATACCTGAAGAAGCGATTGCTCATCGCATCAGGGAATTGGGAGCTGAAATTTCACAGGATTATCTCGGCAAAGAGCTTGTCCTTGCCGGTGTACTGAGGGGGGCCTCATTCTTTCTGGCCGATCTGGCAAGAGCCATATCTATTCCCCTCGTCATCGATTTTATTTCTATTTCAAGCTATGGCCCGGCAACCAAAGCCTCCGGCGTCGTCGGTATCAGAAAGGACCTCGATGAAAGTATTGGTGGCCGTAACCTCCTTGTCATAGAAGATATTGTGGATACCGGTCTCACCCTGAGTTACCTGCTGAAGATCTTTCGGGCTCGCCAGCCGTCCAGCTTGCAGGTTTGCACGTTCTTGGACCGAAAGGTGCGTCGTATTATTGACCTCCCCATTGCCTATCGGGGATTTGAAATTCCTGAGAAGTTCATAGTCGGCTACGGGCTCGATTACAATCAGCGCTATCGCAACCTGCCCTGCATTGGTACCCTGAAACCGGAGTTGATGGAGGTCCAACACCTCTAACAGGTTAACGCTGTGCAGATGTACGTGGGCGTTAGGGCGTGCGTGGAAGGCGGATCACGGACGTGCCTGCCAGCATGTCATGCAGAGCACGTTTCTGCCGGGTAAATGCGATCATCAGGAAGCCAAGACTGAGAAGCAGCAGCGAGAGTATCCAACACAGCGAGCGAAGCAGTGCCCTGCCATAGGTCATCTCCTGATCGTCAGTTCGGACAACCTTCAGACGAAAAAGTGTCTTTCCAGGGGTCTGCCCACACGATCCGACAAAGATGGTAAAATAGATGACCCCGCTGAATAGGACGATGGCAGCGCTTGCATATCCGGCCAATGCGATCACCTGGTCATTGATCTCACCGCCCAACTGACCGCCGAGATAAATGGTTATCAGCGCGCCAAATGTCAGAACGATGGTGGCCAGAAAGAGGCAGACAAGATCAGCGATCCATGCCGCCAGTCTAATCCAGAATCCGGCCTTACGTTCCTGAGGCCCCGCGACAATGTGCCCACTGTTGATCGGTGCGGCAGGATCGCAGTACTCAACGTTACTCACCGCCCCTCTGTCTGTTAGCCGCTGCCAGCGCATCCGTGAAGCGGAATCCGCACTCCTCACACCGGCGGAAGAGGGGTTTGAGCATCTCGCCAACGAGTCCTGCCGTAACGATGTAGTAGATGAACGATGTCTTTGGCGGAAACTCCCGTTCCTGGTTACACTTGGGGCAGTGAATAGCCATCAGCAACTCCTCACAATGTATCGGCGTATCGGCCCAACGCGTCAGGTTTTCTTTTGCGGTTCCTATCAATAGAGTTGTATCTTCTCAACTCTTCCCCTGGGAAAACTGTTCTGCAAGCTTGCGTCCATTGGGTGTGTTCGCTAAGATCAGCGTTGTATTTCCGCATGCGGGGCATACCTTTCGGCGAGTTGACTGGCGCCACAGGCTATAGAGAAGGCCGGGAATGACAAATGCCAACCACAGTATAATCTCGATTACAAATGAGCCTCTGGTCTTTGATTGAGGCATGTCAGTCTGAGCGCCGCAGGATGTACAGATCAGGGGTTGGTCGGAGCGCCTTAACGACAAGAGGGCACGCCCACCCACCACAAAGATCGCTACGAGTAATAGCAACGGGATCAGCCAACGGAGTACTTCCATCAAGGTATTCCTCCTTAACTCCAGCGTACAGCGCGGTAGACCAGACTGTCATGAGACCGATCCAGCGATTTCAATTCGTGAAGCATCCGAGCAACGCGGTGATTCTCTCGCCTTTGCGGAGACTTGTCAAGGTTCGCCATGACCCGCTGTTGACCTATCTGCTACAAGGCAGGGTGGGCCATTGCGGGCGCAGCGAGGCGCGAGCAGAGGCTGCAGGGAGTGAGTTCCAGTGCGACGGTCAACCGTACTTCACGCCGCTTGGTGTTTGGCGATCAGTTCTCGAACCTGAGGAACGAGTTCAGTGGGGACTTCCATCGTAGTCTGATCTGCCGCCTCAAACGCGGCCTCGTCCTCTGCCACAGCTTCTTCTTCCGTTTGCGATTCATAGTGGACAAGGACCCGTTTGACGCGCTGCTCGTCCCATCCGGGGGGGAATTTACTCTCTTTCATTTGCTTTTCCTCCGGCGACGGCGTCTATAAGCGGTGAGTGGATTGCCGTAAAGCTCATACGCCGTGATTACGAATACACTGTCTGGCTCTGGATCTGGCACATATATTACCCGCAAATACCGTCCACTCAAAGTGCGGCCAATTGCGACTCGCGACCCTTCGCGTCCAGGCCGATCTTCTCCGGCCCGTTGTAGTACCTGTTCCACTTCCGCTTCCGAGACATCGTGGCTATAGATATGGGGCAACTCTGCTTCGGGATCGATATAATACCGTATCCTCACGGATCCTTCGCCTTTTCGTTGCGGCTGACGTTCAGGCTGAACAGTTGGCGGGGTCTTCCCGCTCAGGCCTGTTTGAACACCGGATCGAAATGACCGTACCGGTTATCTCAACCCTTATTGGTTAGGCGTCACGTTGTCTTACTTCTTCCCAGTCAGGGTCTCAACCGCCGCCCTGAAGAGCGACGCAAAAGACTCGATGGTAGTTTCCCCGGGTTCTACTCGGAACACAGCCTCCTTCCATTGGTCTTCGTATCTCATCATCTCAGTCCCTTTGGGCGAGAGGCTGCGAGCGACATCCTCGGAAAGTTTGAAGAAGAAGGCGAACGACTTAGACCCGATCCACTTGATGCCGAAGGCGTTAAAGAAGCCGTGATTGAAGCCACAATAGTGCTTGTTGAACTTGGGTTCGAGGGGCCACCCTGACTTCTGAACGAAAGCGGTGGTCTGTTCCACATAACTGAGGAAGTGCTGGACGCTCGCCTTGTTGTAATGAGCCTCGTAGAACTCGCGATCGTACACGGGGAGACCATGGGTGGGGCGCACCTTGGCAGGGATCTCTGGTTCCAGGCGGTTTACCAGCAAGAACTCGTTACTGTCTTCGATCCAGCGCTTCACCTCAACAAGATCGACCGGGTAGTTGATCTTCCCAACCAAGGCAAGAGTGGACGGGTCTATCGAGGGGGCTATCACGATGATCCGAACTTCGTACTGTTCAAACGAAATCCCGACATCCTCCGGCTGTTCGGGAGCCTCTAGCCATAGCGCCTTGATCGAATCAGGATTCGACTCGGCCCAGAAGGCATATTGCAGGACCTGCGGAAGGATTGCGGCATCAACAGGAACGTTCTTCATCTCCACAATGCAGACGTTCCCGTCGCTATCGACCCCGACGATGTCAGGGATTCCTGGCTTTCTCCCACCCCGGACTTGGCGTCTAAGGAGGTAGACGTCTTCGAGAAGCCCCTTCGTCTCGAAGACTGCGCGCTCGAACTCCTCTTCAGACTTGAAGGGTACGGAAAGGAGGTTCAGTGTGGCGCCAGCCTTCCGTCTCCAAAACAAGTTCGCCACGGGTTCTCCTGCCTTTCTGGCCGTGCGACGTCAGGGCTCGCTCTGCCGGAACGAGGCCGGCATGAGCCACTTGAGGACCTCCGTGGCACCAGCCACATTATCAGGATCCAACGGATATCTGTCCTTCGGCTTCAAGATGTTCAAGTATGCCGAAGGTTTAGTACTGAAGGCTCCGTCGTTTGTACGCCGATACAGCTTGTAGCAGTAGCCATTGGTCACAAGGATCACACGGCAGTTCTTGAAGTGGGCGGCGTAGGTCTCGGCCTGCCCACGGGCGAAGTCCAGTCCAGACGCAAAGCCCTTGGTCTCAATTAGAACCACGATGTCTTCATCCTGGCACTGAAGAAAGGGTCCGGTGAAGCAGGCAATATCAACGCGACCGACGCCCTTGACTGGGAACTCGATCTTGAGTTGCTGCTCTGCCCACCCAAGGGCAAGAAGCAACGGCACGACGAGGAAGGTGCGGGTCTCGTGCTCGCGGATGTCGTCCCATCGCCAACTGAAGTAGTAGTAGTCTGCGAGAAGCCTGATTCGCCGTATCGCTTCCGTCAGATCGTCAGCCGCCGAGATACGCAGGCCCAGCCTGATGAGGAAGGCCAGGATGGTGTCGAGATCGACTTCCTTGGTCCCACGTGGCTCGCCTGCGTAGGTGGAGGCCGGTGCTTGCAGGAGACGCTCGGCTGCTCCAAGGTGCTCCGATTGACGCGTCTGGTAGATGGTTCCCATCTTTAGGCCGGTCGCTGTTTCGGGTCTCTCTGGTCGATGCCACTCAACGTGGCACCAACCTGCCAAGTCCCAACCGTCGAAGTCCCGCAACCACTCCTTGTCTCCGTCGCCGGACACGGCGCCGTTACGCTTCACGACTCTCCCAGCCGCAAGGAACTCAGAGAGACCCCTCTTGAGCAGGATCGTGTCGCCAACGGTGACTTGCTTCATGCATTCCCGCTGTCCGTCGCCACCGACGAATGCCATACCAAACTGAAAGAAGGAATCGGCGTAGTCGCGACCTCTGTCGCCCGCCGAGACGATCCATGTTGTCACTGGCGTCTCCTGCGAGGGTGCGTCGAACTGTTGAGTAGCTTGGCCAGCCTATCTTCCATGCAGAAACGTTCAATGGTTGCGGCGATTCTCCCGCCTTTGCAAGGACTTGTCAAGGCTTGCTATGACCCGCTGTTGATCGGCACACAGTGCTCTGAAGGTCCTCCTCCTCACCCTCGCCCTCTCCTCCAAAGGAGGCGAGGGGAAGAGAGGGCCTGTGTCTATGGGGGTTTCGCGGACGCACGGAGCATTGCGGGAGATCAACGGGTGCGCGGCAATCTGGGTGCAGAACGGTTGGATTGCTTCGCTACGCTCGCAATGACGCAACCCAATGTCTTTCCGGGAAGCCGTCTGGGCTTGACAGCGGGGGGGCGATCTGGTAACTGCTAACGCCAGATGGTGGCGTGTTGCGCCGAGCTTCGGCGGGCGCAGCCGCTGGCGGTACCGGATGGTGATAAGCTTGAATGGAGAAGAAGAGGTGTACGATGCCAATATATGAATACGCGTGTCACAGTTGCAGGAAGCGAGTGAGCCTGCTGATCAGGAATATCCATAACCCCGACATACCTGTTTGCCCTCGCTGTGGGGGTCGGGAGTTGACGCGGCTGCTCTCACGGTTTGCGGTGGTCAAGTCTGAAGAGAGCCGTTTTGAGCGAATGGCTGACCCCAGCAATTTCGGCGATCTTGATGAGAACGATCCGAAAAGTGTGGCGCGCTGGGCCAAGCGGATGGGGAAAGAGATGGGCGAGGACGTTGGCGAGGACTTTGACGAAATGATGGAAGAGGCTATGGACGGAGAGGGGACGGCCGAGGGGGGAGCGGAGATTACGGAGTAAGCGACGGATGCGCGCCTGGCCTTTCCGACCGCGTTTCGCCTTGACAGTCGCGCGCCGTTTTGGATATAGTCGGCACGGATTAAAGGGACGTATCGGCTTCATCACAACGATAGAGGCAGCGATGAAAAAGCGACATTTATTAGCGCCGGGCCCGACTCCGGTCCTCCCGGAAGCTTTACTGGCGATGGCCAGGCCGATCCTGTATCATCGCGGTCCGGAGTACGAAGTCCTCCTGGGTCGAGTCCGGGAAGGGCTCAAATTCCTCTTCCAGACCAAAAACGAGGTGCTGTTGTTCACGTCATCCGGCACGGGCGGGATGGAGGGAACGGTGGTGAACACGCTCTCGCCCGGCGATCGAGCCGTGGTCATCAGGAGCGGCAAGTTCGGCGAGCGCTGGGGGGAGATCTGTGAAGCCTATGGCCTTCAGCCGCAGTATATCGATGTGGAGTGGGGGCGGACGGTAGAGCCTGACCTCGTGGCGGAAGCGCTCGCCGCTGATCCCACCATCAAGGCCGTCTTTGCCACGCACACTGAAAGCTCCACGGGTGTCCTGCACGATATTGAGGCTATCGCCCGGATCGTCGGAAAGACGCCCGCCATTCTGGTCGTTGACGCCATTATGAGTCTGGGGGTGGCGGACCTGCCGATGGATGCCTGGGGGGTGGATGTCGTCGTGGGCGGATCTCAGAAGGGATTGATGATCCCGCCGGGGCTCGCCTTCTGCGCGCTCTCCGACAAAGCTTGGGCAATGGTGCAGCAGTCACACCTGCCGAAGTTCTACTTCAACTTCCTGGCGGAGCGGAAGAGCCTGGAGAAGAATCAGAATACCTTCACACCGGCGGTCCCGTTAGTGATGGCGCTTCACGAGTCCCTCGCCGCGATCAGAGCGGAGGGCCTCGCCGCGCTTTTCGCCCGGCATGATCGACTTGCACGGGCGACCCGCGCTGGCGTCAGGGCGCTCGGACTCGAACTGTTCGCCGACCGGCCTACCCCGGCGCTGACCGCCGTGAACGCCCCGTCGGGCATCGGGGCCGGCGCCATTGTGAAGACGCTTCGAACGGCCCACGGCATCACCATCTCGGGCGGACAGGCTCAGCTAAAGGGGAAGATCTTCCGTCTGGCCCACCTCGGATACGCAGACGAATCCGATGTTGTGCTCTGCCTTGCGGCACTGGAACGAACCCTCACCGATCTCGGCTATCCGGTCAAGCTGGGCGAGGGGGTACAGGCGGTTCAGGAGGTGCTGAGCCAGGCAGGCTGAAGACGGCTCCGGTGCTTCGCCTCTCTCCGGTGCAGATACCGATATGGACAAACTGAGTCGAGGGGAACGGATGCGGATCCTTGTGAGCGATGGCCTCTCGCCACGCGGCATCGAGGTGCTGCGCCAGGCCGAAGGGTTTGAGGTCGATGAGCAGCGCAAGTTGAGCCCCGAGGCGCTGCAAGAGTGCATCGACAACTACGATGGCCTGATCGTCCGAAGCGCCACTAAGGTGACCGCGCCGATCCTGCGGGCCGCGCGCCGACTGAAGGTGGTAGGGAGGGCGGGCGTCGGAGTGGATAATATCGACGTCGAGGCGGCGACGGCTCGCGGAATCCTGGTGATGAATGCCCCGAGCGGTAATACCCTGACCACCGCCGAGCATACTTTCTCGCTTCTGCTGGCTCTCGCCAAGAATATCCCGCAGGCGACCGCCTCGATGAAGGGTGGCCGGTGGGAGAAGGGCGCGTTCCTCAGCGTCGAGGTGGGAGGCAAGACATTAGGGATTATCGGTTTGGGGCGGATCGGAGGCGAGGTAGCTCGACGCGCCAAAGGGTTCGCCATGCGCGTCATCGTCTCTGATCCCTTTGTCTCTGAGGAGGCCGCGATAGCGCTGGGGGTCGAACTGGTAGAGCTCCCGGAGCTGTTCCAACGATCCGATTTTCTCACGATTCACACCCCCATCACTCCGGAGACGTACCATCTCATCGATCGCGATGCCATCGCGCAGATGAAGACGGGGGTTCGGATTATTAATTGTGCGAGGGGCGGGATTGTGGACGAGGTGGCCCTGTATGAGGCGATGAAGGCCGGCAAGGTTGCAGGAGCGGCCATGGACGTGTTTGAACAGGAGCCAACCACCGACTCGTCGCTGTTTACACTCAACAACTTCGTCTGCACCCCGCACATCGGCGCGGCGAGCGAGGAAGCTCAAGAGAATGTTGCCGTCGAGATCGCCCAGCAGGTCGTCGAGTACCTCCAGAAAGGGCTCATCAGGAACGCCGTGAATGCCCCGTCGATCGACCCGGCGTTGCACAAGGTGCTTCAGCCGTACCTCACCCTGTCCGAGAAACTGGGTCGCTTGGCCTCTCAGCTTGCCGAGGGGGGTCTCCGGCAGATCCGGATCGATTACCGGGGCGAGATCGCGGGCTACGACCCGGCACCGCTCACGGCGTCCGTCGTCAAGGGGACGCTGGACCCCTTCTTGGGCGATGAGGTCAACTACGTCAATGCCTTGGCCCTGGCGAAAGGGCGTGGTATCCGGATCATTGAGAGTAAGGTACTGGAGGAGGCCGACTACGCAAGCCTCATCACCGTCTCGGTCAAGGGCGACCGTGGTACGAGTGAGGTCGCGGGGACGCTCTTCAGTCGCCGAGAGCCCAGGGTCGTCCGGATCAACGAATTCCGTCTGGAAGCCATCCCCGAAGGGTACCTCCTGATCTTCTCCAACCTGGATGTGCCTGGGGTCATTGGGACGATCGGTACTCTGCTCGGAAAGCACCGAGTCAACATTGCCGGGATGCAGTTGGGGCGGGAGCGGCCTGGCGGTCGAGCCGTATCAGTGGTGAATGTCGACAATCCTGTTCCCGCTCATGTCATAGACGAAATCCGGCGGCTCCCCAATATTGTCTTCGTCAAGCTTGTGAAGGCCTAAAGATAGCCGTCAGCGTAGGGGCAGGGCTTACCCTGCCCAATGCGGGCGCAGCAAGCAGCGCCCCTACACTGCCGCTGAATGCTGATCCCTGATGAGCGACTTCGAATATTCCTCCAAGACCGCCATCCCGAAAGGGGTTCGGGTCTTTCCGCCGGAGGAGACCGGGCTGCGCCGCTGGGCTGAGCGCCGGATCCTTACGGTCTTCGAGCGATGGGGGTTCCAAGAGGTTATCACCCCGACGTTCGAATACCTGGAGGTCTTCTCGGGAGAACCGGAGCGGGAGGGCGGAGACAAGATCTTCAAGTTCGTCGACCGGCAGACCGGCCGTCTGCTCGCGCTGCGGTACGACCCGACCCCTCAGGTGGGGCGCCTCGCAGCGACCACCCTTCGACACCGTCCCCTTCCGTTGCGTCTTTCGTATGTGACGAATATCTTTCGCGACGAGGCCCCTCAGACAGGCCGGCAGCGCGAGTATGTCCAGCTTGGCGTGGAGTTGATCGGGCTGGAGCGGCCGGAGGCCGATGCTGAGATAGTGGCGATGGCGGTGGAAGGCTGCCGGGCGCTCGGCTTGCGGCGCTTTCAGATCGATGTCGGCCAGATCGAGTATGTGCGGGGGCTCGTCGATGCCCTGGGACTCGGACCCGAAGAACGCCGAGCGCTTGTCTCGGCCATCGACAGGAAAGATACCGTCGAGATCGAACTGCTCGTGCGAGGTCTGGACGCGGACGAGAAGTCCAAGCAGGCCGTGTTGGAACTGCCGATGCTCTATGGAGGGAAGGAGGTCCTGGCTCGCGCGCGGGACCTGGGGCCCAACCGGCGCTCACAGGAGGCCCTGCGAAACCTTGCCCAGGTTTATGAGGTGCTGGAGCAATACGGTCTGGCGGATCAGGTCATCATTGATCTGGGTGAAGCAAGGGCCTTCGAGTATCACACCGGCGTGACCTTTGCGGCATTTGCGAAAGGCCTGGGTTCCGAGATCTCACGCGGCGGCCGATACGACGACCTGATCGGCGGGTTCGGGTATCCCTGCCCCGCTACCGGCTTTGCCTTCGATCTGGACAGGGTCATGGAGGCGGTGGCGACCGAGAACCGGTCTCCGCTTGCCACCGGCCAGAGGTTCCTTATTATCGACTTTAATCTTGATAAGCGGCACGCCCTTCGCGTCGCGCGGCTTCTGCGGGAACAGGGGTACACGGCGGCGAGAGACATCATCACGCGGGATCTGGAAGGCTCATTTGACTATGCCAAGAGATCCGGGATCGGCCGAGTGATCGTGCTGGGTCTTCCTCATCTGCCTCAAGATGAGTTGCTTATCAGAGATCTTGCCTCCGGGACTGAGGAGCGGGTCCCGGTAGAGCGATTTTGCGGCGAGGTCGAACGTGGAGAGCGGCAGTGGCTAATGTAATCGTTGTCGGCACGCAGTGGGGCGACGAAGGGAAGGGGAAGATCGTTGATCTCCTCTCAGAATATTTCGATGCGGTGGCCCGGTACCAGGGTGGGTCCAACGCCGGCCATACGGTCGTCGTAGAAGAGGAGAAGATCGTCCTGCATCTGGTCCCGTCAGGCGTGCTGAGGAAAGGGAAGGTCTGCATTCTGGGGAATGGCGTGGTGATTGATCTGACCGCCCTCATCCAGGAAATGGATCAGCTTGGCAGGCTGCACGTGAAGATCGAGGAGAACTTCTTTATCAGCAAGAACGCGCATCTGGTGCTCCCCTACCATGCGATCCTGGACGCCGAACTGGAGCGGCTCCGAGAGGGTCGACAGATCGGGACCACCAGACGCGGGATCGGTCCGGCCTATGTCGATAAGATGGCGAGGACGGGGATCCGTGTGGGTGATCTGGCCGACCGCGACTTCTTCAAGGAGCGGCTCCGCAATAATCTTGAAGAGAAGCGGGTCCAGTTCCCCCATCATCAGGAGTTGCAGGAGCTGGATTACGAAAAGATGGCGGCGGAGCAGCTTGAACAGTTCGAGCGTGTTCG
>JAGWQH010000085.1 GCA_028870115.1 Candidatus Methylomirabilota bacterium | reverse complement strand
CTCGATGAGGCTCTGTGGGAGCTCCAAAGTCGTTGTGAAAATTACGTTCAGTCGCGGAGTCTTGCGAAGTATCTCGTTTGCCGGTCTGGAGGGATCAATATCAACGTACAGCGGCTGCCAGGCTAGGTGGACGTATGCACCTGGTAGCGAAACAACGGCTCTGCGATGTAGACGGGTTCTGGAATTTCTCGAAGCAGTTCGGTCGAGGCTGGCACATTGTAAAGAGATTCAAATTCCGCCAATATCTTCTGATACGCCTCAAAGTTCTTCAGAAGATCTTGCTCGGTCAGGCCAGATTGTGGGCGGGATTCTGTAGTCATTGGTACCTCCTGATTCGTTAACAGCGAAATCGTAGCAAGTTCAGACCAAAAAAGCAAGGCATCTTATGCCATCTCATCTTGGCTCCGAACGGCCAACAGTTCAAGACCCGCTCATCGGCTATGCCGTCGAGATCGGGTGGGGCTATCTCTCACCCGATGAGGCCCTGACGCTCCGCCGTGGGGAGAGCGGCACGCTGCTCTACCCGACCCTCCGAGATAAGCTGATCGCCCTCAACCCTGGTGTCGTCACGGTGGACAACGTGGATCAAGTCATCACCAGAATCGAGAGCGTTCGGAATACCATCGAGGGTAACGCCGAGGTCCTCGCGTGGCTCCGGGGTGAGCGGTCGGTATATGTTCAGACTGAAAAGCGCCAGCGCAACGTGATCCTCATCGATTTTGAGCACCCGGCTCACAATGTTTTCCACGTGACTGAGGAGTGGCAATACACCAACGGCCAGTACACCAACCGCGCCGACGTGATGTTTTTAATCAACGGCATCCCCCTGGCGATCGTTGAGACCAAGGGAGCGCGGAGACAGGCCGGTATCGACGAGGGAATCGTTCGTCTGAAGCGCTACCACCGGGAGACCCCTGAGCTGATGACCGCGCCCCAGGTTTTCAATGTCACCCACCTTATCGATTTCTATTACGGGGCTACCTGGAGCCTTGACCGAAAGG
>JAGWQH010000084.1 GCA_028870115.1 Candidatus Methylomirabilota bacterium | reverse complement strand
TGCGGCGGGCGATTCTACGTGTCGCCTCAGCAGGTCAAGCGGCTTGCGAAAGAATCGGAAAAAGAATCAGACAAGGAGAAATAGACGGTAGTGTGTCTACCTCCCATCATCATCGTCATCAATCCATGGGGTAGCCGCGCAGTGCGCTTCGGAGGCGGCATAGCGGCTCCCCAAACCTATTGGAGGCGCCAATGAAGATGACCGTGCGGGTTGTTGTGCTTGCGCTTGTGATGTCGACGGCTCTTACCGCCCAGGCCGTTGCCGGGGAACTCGCCAGTTCCTCGCCGGGCCAGAAGGCTTTACGGGGTACGGCGAATCTCTTCCTTGGGCTGGTGATCGAATGGCCGAAGATGATCTGCTATGAGGCACGAGAGCAGGGCCCGCTTTGGGGGATCCCCGCAGGATTCCTTTCCGGTTTTGGTCTGGGACTGATGCGGATGGGCGCTGGAGCATACGAACTGGCCACGTTCCCGTTCCCGATCCCGGCTGATTATAAACCGATCTTGAGCCCACGCTATCCTTTTGAACCGGGACGGACGGTGGTGTCGCCCGCGCTCATCGCACGCCCGCAGGAGGGCCAGCCCCAGCAATAGCGCTGCTGAGCGCCCCGTGCGAACCTCGTTCGCGCAACGCTATCGCTTGATCAGTCTTAACGCGGCAGAATTGATGCAGTAGCGCAGGTGGGTCGGCGGTGGACCGTCGTGGAAGATATGGCCCAGGTGCGCGTCGCACCGGCTGCACCGTACCTCGGTGCGCCGCATCAACAACTCGGTATCCCCCACGGTGTTGATCTGCCCGGGCGCTAGAGGGGCCCAGAAGCTGGGCCACCCGGTACCTGAGTTGAACTTCGTCTCGGAGCCGAACAACTCATTGCCGCAGCAGACGCACTGGTAGATCCCATCTTCTTTGCAGTCGTAGTATTCACCAGAAAACGGCCTTTCAGTCCCCTTCTGCCGACAGACATAAAACTGCTCCGGCGTGAGCCGCGCCTTCCATTCCTCATCAGTCTTGTGTAGCTTATCCTGCATGTTCAACCTTCCTTGTCGCGTAATCCAGATGTCGCAGCATCTCGTCTCCCCCGCTGTGCCCTTCGGTTCTCGAGACCATCGCGTTGCGTCTATTGGCCGCATCACTATGAGTGTAGCAATTGCGGGGCAGGTTGGTATCGTGAAAAATTCTTGACACCTTCCGCCATGTGTTGGATATTGCGGCCAATTCAGCTCTAAGCCTAGTAGTCTCGGAGGAATAAGTGGCCAGCGTTTGCAACCGTCTAAGGCAGCTCGCTTAATCGTTACGCGTTAGGGTTTGCAGATCTGCGGAATGGACATATGCCAGGCTGTGACAGGTATCCGTGTGG
>JAGWQH010000083.1 GCA_028870115.1 Candidatus Methylomirabilota bacterium | reverse complement strand
TATCTGATCGTAATGAACGAGCCGTCCCACCTCTGCGGCGAAGGTTTGATAGACCTCACTGAGATCGAATGAGGCGCCAATGACCCTGGTCAATCGATTGACCGCCGTAAGGCGATCAGCCCGTTGCTGCAGCGCGACGTATGATCCGACATCCAAGATCACCAGATCAGTACGGCCGACAGCAAGGGCATCCAGCGCCTCCTGCTTGGATGAGACTTGCAGGACTAAGAATCCTTGACGCGTAAGCAGCTCACGAAGTCGGGGGATCGGGCCGACACCGTCCCCGACAATCAGGATCGTCTTACTCTCATCTTCGCGATGTTCAGACATGCTATGACTCAAGGCCGGAAGGACCTCTTCACGTGATGAATGCTGTACAATGTCGTTTGCCGGACCAGAGAAAACCGGCATCAGGCGTTCCCGTTATCGATAGTTGCCGAACTGCAGATCGATGTCAAGATCGCGCACTCGAAGCGCTTGCATGACAGCCTGCAAATCGTCTTTACTCTTGGCCGAGACCCGTATCTGGTCGCCTTGGATCTGCGTAGCAACCTTCAAACCAAGCCCCTTGATTACCTTGACGATCTCTTTAGCTTTGTCGGCGGAGATTCCCTGCTGCAGCGTTGTCCGCTGTCGAACGGTCCCTTTCGCTGCCGGCTCAGGGGTTTCATAAACAAGGGCCTTCAGAGATACCTTTCGCCGTACCAGCTTCGCCTCCAGCAGATCGACCACGGCCTTGAGCTTGTAGGTGTCGTCAGCGTAGAGTAGAAGGCCCTGCTCATCCCGCGTGACGCGACAGGCTGTCCCCTTGAAATCGAACCGCTGCTGGATCTCTTTCATGGCCTGCTGGACGGCGTTGTCTACCTCCTGCAGATCAACCGTCGAGCTGATATCGAAGGACGCTTCGTTAGACACGTGCAATCTCCTTTTGGCTTATGGAACGAGAGGCTTTAAAGGGGCCACGACATCCGTCCCCGGCGGGGGCGAGAATTGAAACAGCTCGTCTTTTAGACCGCTGTTGACCTTCTGTTTGGATAGCTCGATCTCCGTGGTGTTGCCATACGGGT